>CAZKKP010000005.1:26283-28754 GCA_964553295.1 uncultured Thermoanaerobaculia bacterium
GGCTCGTGCATCCCGACCGCAACCTGCTCGAGTCGGCGACCGACAGCCGTCGCCTGGAGCCGCTCGTCATGGACGCCCTGGTGGAGCTCGCAGGCCGCCGCGGCGAGGTGATCTCCAAGGACGAGCTCGTCGACCGGGTGTGGGAGGGCCGCATCATCTCCGAGGGCACCCTCACCAACACCATCGCGGAGCTCCGCCAGGCCCTCGGCGACGATGCCCGCAACCCGCGGTTCATCGAGACCGTGCCGAAGCGCGGCTACCGGCTGGTCTGCCAGGTGGAAGATGCCTCTGATGACGCCGGTCTCGCCGCGCCGGCCCCCGTGGCCCGCCGCGTGTGGCCGTGGCTCGCAGCACTCGCCGCCGTCGCCGTTGCGGCAGGCATCGCGATCCTCTGGCCCCGTCCGCCCACCCTGCAGCCCGACCGAGTCCTGGCGACCGTTTTCGTCAATCGGACCGGCGACCCGACCCTCGAGCCCCTCGCGATTCTGGCCCGGGACCGGATCCTCGGCAGCCTCGCAGGCTCGGACGTCGCCGACCCCGTGACCACCGAACTCGGGGGCGGCCCGGGAACGATCGACGAAATCTGTAGGCTTGCCCGGCGCCGCGGCGCAGGCCTCGCGGTTTCCGGGGCCCTCTACCTGAACGAGGGAGCGCTGGAGGTCCAGGCCCAGCTGGTCGACGTCGGCCGCGGCGAGCTGCTGTACGCCGTACCGCCCGTCATCAGGCCACGTCAGGAGTCGACCGCCGCCATCGACGAGGCGCTGCAGCGGCTCCTCGGGGCGCTCGCCATCCACCGCTACGCGCACGCCCACGCAACCCTGATGTCGCACCCGCCGGCCTTCGAGGCCTACCGGGAGTTTCTGACCGGCTCGGAACTCTTCGCCGAGGACCTGCCGGCGGCGATCGGCCACCTGCAGCGGGCGCTGGAGATCGACCCGAGCTTCACGTCGGCCGAGCTCCGACTCGCCATGGCCCTCCGGTCGGCCGGCCGCCCCCACGACGGCCGGGCGGTCCTCGAGCGCCTCGAAGAACGCCGGGCCGACCTGACCGAGTTCGAGCGCCTGTGGCTGGACGCCTTCATCGCCGACTTCGAGGGCCGGTGGGAGGACTCACTGGGCGCGTTGAGAATAGTCCTCGACCGGGTTCCGGGCGACTGGACGGTGAACTTCCTCATCGCCAACCACGAGCTCGCGCTGAATCGACCGGAACGCGCGCGAGCCGCGTACACCGCGGTGCACGCCGACGACCTGCCGTCCATCTTCACCCGCAACGCCCTCTTCGTCGGCTCCTTCGAGGGTCTCGCAGCCGCGCTCCACATGCTCGGGGACCACACGGGCGAGCTTGCGGCCGCCCGGACCGGCAGGAGCCGATTCCCTGCCGACGTCCGTTTGACGGCGTCCGAGGCGCGCGCCTGCGCAGCCCTCGGCGACGAGGCCGGTCTCGACGGGATCGTCGGCCAGGCTGCCACCACGCCGGCCGCCGCCCATCCCGGCAGCCTGCTGGCGACGGCGGCGGCAACGGCCAAGGTCCACGGCAGGCCCGAGCTGGCGAGCCGACTGGCCGAGCGGGCGGTGGCGAGCTTCGACACCGGGGGACGGACCGACAGCGCGCTGAGCCCGCGCCTGGACCTCGTCCTCGCCCTGGTCCTCCTCGGCCGGCTCGACCGCGCCCAGACGGTCCTCGAGGAGCTCGAGGCGGCCCCGGACCGCCCGCCCGCACGCAGCGAGGTCGCGGTCTGGGGCTGGCTCGGGGTTGTGGCGGCGCGGCGCGGCGACGTCGGGACCGCCCAGGCCATGAGCGAGCGCCTCGCCGCCGTCGACGACCCCTACCTCTACGGCGCACCCCTCTACTACCGGGCGGCGATCTCGGGATGGCTCGGTCGCCGAGACGTCGCCGTCGAGGAACTGCGCGAAGCCCGCGCCGCCGGGTGGGGCAGCTACCGGCGGCTCCACGACAACGATCGCGCCCTGTTCACGCCCCTCGAGGGCCTGGCGGCCTACCAGGCGATGCTCAGGCCCGACGGCTGACTCCGCCGAGTCACCCCCCCCAACACACCGAGAAAGAGCCGGGCTCATAGCTCCCAGGTTCCTGACATGGAACTTGGAAACTGAGGGCATCGCTCGGACGCTCCCCCGCTTCTCCTACAGTTGGAGCAAGATCGGCAGCCACTGCCCCTCAGCTCTCTCAGGAGGAAAGGACATGTCATTTGGGTGCGGGTCCATTACGGCAATGAATTTCTCCTTTGCCATCAAGCACTTGTACTAGCTGGCAGGGGCTGTCTACAGCCATCTGGGCGTAGCATTTCACGACGCGAGGGTCCATGGTTCTGTTATCCCTGGCAGGCTGGCGCTTCTCGGGCTCGAGCCAGTGAGCACGTGACCCGCGGGTTGGCGGAAAGAGGAGCTGGACATTTTTCTCCCGGTGCACTACGGTGTTCTGGGAGGCGTCGACGAGATGGAATCCGGGGCAAT
>CAZKKP010000006.1:0-9456 GCA_964553295.1 uncultured Thermoanaerobaculia bacterium
TCCCCTGCCGGATGAGGGGTCGGCGGCGCGTCAGCCGTCGTGGGTGGGACGCCTCGAAGAGCGGCTCGCTCACCGGCCCTCCGACCGCGCCTCGACGAAGGGCGGAAAACCCGACGAGACATGGAGGCTCAGGTCGGGCGCCACGAGCAACGCCTCGACATTGGGCAACCCTTCCACCAGGGCGAGGGCACGCCGGGGGCCCATCACGAACAGCCCGGTGGCGAGGGCATCGGCCTCGACCGCGGTCGGCGCGATCACGGTCGCCGCGATGCTGCGCCGCGCCGGTCTGCCGGTCGCCGGGTCGAGGATGTGGTGGTAGCGGACCCCGTCGCGCTCGAAGAACCACTCGTAGTCGCCCGAGGTGGCGACCGCGCCGGTTGCGAGCGCGAGCGTGCCCAGGATCGTGTCCGGCCGCCGAGGATGTGCGACAGGAACGTGCCACGGCGCTCCATCGCCGTTGACCGCCAGCCGGATGTCGCCGCCGCCGTCGATCGCGTAGTCTGCGACGCCACGGCGGACAAGCACCTCGGCAGCCCGGTCGACCCGGTACCCCTTGGCCAGGCCGTCCAGCCCGACCCGAGTGGCGGGTTCATGAAGGACGGCCGGCCGAACAGTCGGTCGAGCATGACCTTGCGGTAGCCGACGTGCGGCAGGCAGGAAGCGATGTCCCTGTCGTCCGGGATCCGGCGCTTCGCGACGGACCACAGACCCTGGCAGGAGGCGAAGGTCACGTCGAAGGCGCCGCCGGTGAGCTCGGAGATGGCCAGAGCCCGTCCGAGCACCTCCTCGAGCTCCAGGCTCACGGCGACCGCAGCCGTGCCCGCGGCGCGGTTGACGGCGCTGATCTGGCTGGTCTCGCTCCAGGTGCTCAGGGTCTCCTCGCAGCGCTCGACCTCGGCCAGGGCCTCCTCGATCACCGCCCGCCCCCACGCCTCGTCGCCGACCACCACGTCGACGCGAAACCGAGTCCCCATCAACGGACGCTCGACGCTGACGAGGCGGCCGGAGGACGCGGCCGGCAGCGGCCCGGCCGCCGGGGAAGAGCACGCAGCCGCCGCGCCCAGCGCGGACAGCATCAACAGGGCCCGCCATGAGGCGAGGCGGACGCCGACCGCCGGAGCACACCGCCCGGCGCGGGCCTGCCCGCAACCCGACGGCGGAGGGTGAACCACAGAGGCACAGAGGCACAGAGGAGCGGCGCGGACTCCGCGGCGGTCTGCCAAGTGACTTCCCGAGAGTTGGTTGAGTGAGTCACTGGCGGAAGTTGCCGCACTACGGAGGGCCTTCTGAACCGGCAGGGGCGCAGGAGACCTCACGCCATCCAGGAGACGGGCGGCGAGACCGGCCGACAGCCGGTCGGACAACCGGGTAGCGGCCTGTTTCGACGAGGTTCTCACGAGTTGTATTCTTATCATAACCTTAGTACAATTGCCAGAGTCGGAACCCGCCCCAGCCCCGAGGTGGCACAGGCCACCGGGCACGAAAACCCGTCGACCGGGCCAGCCGGTCCGCACAAGGAGGTCGATCCGTGTTTGACTCCAGATCACCGGACTCCAGGCCACCGGTAGAAGAGCGAACCGCCCCGGCGTCGGGTGGCAGCCGAGCCGGCGGCGGGCTCGACCGCCGCACCTTCGTCAAGGTCGCCGGCGTCGGCGCGATGTCCTTCCCCTGGTTGGGCTGCAGACCCGGTTCGTCGGATCTCTCGGGCGCCGTGGTGGTGGTCGGCGCCGGGCTGTCCGGCCTGGCGACCGCGATGCTGCTCGAGGAGCGGGGTCTCGACGTCACCGTGGTCGAGGCGCGCGACCGGGTCGGCGGGCGGGTGGTCACGATGGAGTCCGTCCCGGGTCTTCCGGAAGGCGGCGGCCCGGTGATCATCGAGAGCTACACCCGGCTGCTCAGGATCGCCGCGGCGGTCGGCGCCGAGATGGGCCCCGGCCCCGGCTTCGAGCCGCAGCTGCTGCTGCACGTCGCCGGCCAGAACGTGGCCGCCGAGCAGTGGTCGACGGCGACGGCCAACCGCCTCGCCGAGGCCGAGAGAAACCTCCTGCCGCCGTTCCTGCTCGACCACTACACCTCCATGAACCTGCCGCTGAAGGGCTTCGACGACTGGATCTCGCCCCGCCACGCGGCGCTCGACCTGCCCCTCGCCGACTACCTGCGCCAGCAGGGCGCCTCCGAGGAGGCGCTCCGACTCATCAACGTCGCCCCCAACACCAACGACATCGCCACCACCTCCGCCCTGTGGGCGCTGCGCAACGCGCAACGCCGCCGCGACGGCGACGGCGGTCGCATCGTCCAGGCGGTCGGCGGCAACATCGCCCTCGCCAACAAGATGGCGGGCGCCCTCCGTAGTCCGGTCCTGACCGGAAACCCGGTGGTCGCCATCCGTTCCCTCGAGGATCGCGTCGAGGTCGAGTGCGCCGACGGCACGGTCCACGCCGCCGAGTACTCCGTGGTCACCCTGCCCCTGTCGGTGCTGCGCGGGATCGAGGTCGAGCCCGGCTTCGCGGGTCTCCAGAAGGAAGCGGTCGAGGACATCCCGTACACCGCCATCACCAAGTACTACATGGTGCCCACCGAGCCCTTCTGGGAGATCGACGGCCTGCCGGTTTCGATGTGGACGGACACCCTCGTCGAGCGCCTGTTCCCGGTCCGCGACGCCCAGGGCCAGGTCCTCAACATCACCTGCTGGGTCGACGGGGCCAACGCCCAGATCCTCGACGCGATGTCGGAGGACGAGCAGATCCAGACCGTTCTCAAGGAGCTCGCGCGCATCCGCCCGGCCACGGAGGGCCGTGTCCGGATCGTGGACACGACGTCGTGGGGCAACGATCCGTGGGCGAAGGGCGCCTACGCACACTACGCTCCCGGTCAGGCCACCCGGCTCAAGCCGGTGTTGGCTCAGCCCTGGCACCGCCTGCACTTCGCCGGCGAGCACACGGCGGTAATCTCGTCCGGCATGGAGAGCACGATCGAGTCGGCCCAGCGGGCGGCGAACGAGGTGCTCGCCCGACTGGCGTGAGGTGTGACATGCTGCCCAGCCCACGCGATGTCGTCATCGGCGCCTCCGACCTTGGAGCCGTCGCCTCCTTCCTCGCTCTCTTCGGCTTCGCCGAGGTCGCCCGGGACCGGCTGCCGCAGCCCTGCGCATCAGCCCTGTACGGCCTCGAGACGGCCACCGACGAGCTGCTGCTCGCCGTGCCGGGCGCCGAGCGCGGCCGTGTGCGCGTCGTCGCGACTGCCAACCCGGCGAGACGCTTCGCGCCCTTCGACCCGAGACCGTTCGCCATCGACCTGTTTTCGACGGATGTCGAGGCCGGCGTCGCCATCGCGTCGGCGAACGGCTTCCACGCGAGCCCGATCACCGACCATCGATTCGGTCCCGCGGTCATTCGCGAGGTCGAGGTCATCGGTCCTGACGGGATCGTGCTCACCCTCTTGCAGCCGAACGTCGGGCGCCGGTCCTCGATTCTCGACCATGAGCCGGATCGCCTCCACTCCGAGGTGCACGCCTTCGTCTGGAGCGAGTCGGGGCTCGACGAGCACCTGCGGTTCTGGCAGGAACGGGGCCTGACCAAGTCCACCGACGCCGTCCTCGACACGCCCGGCCTCGGCGCGCTGGTCGGTGTTCCCGACGAAGACGTGTCGATGCGCCTCACCGTCCTCGCGGGCGCCGAAGGGCATCCGATCCGTGTCGAGTTCGTTGACTTCCTCGGTCGGTCGGGCTCGCCTCAGCCGATCTGGCCCCTGGCCGCCGGCCTGTATGCCCCGGCCTTCGAGGTCGAGGACCTCGAGGCGGCCGCGGCTCGACTCGCCCCGGCCGTGGTCGACCCGCCGGTGACGGTCGCCACCGCCGTCCACCCCGGAGTGCGGGCCGCCCACGCGGTCTCCCCGGGAGGACACCACTTCGAGCTGTGGGAGCGGGGCTGAGACCGGGGCGCCGGTGGTCGAACCCAGCGACTATGATGAGGCTCACGGTCGCGGCCTGACCGGCCGTCGGCCCGGGCCGGCGAGGGGGCCGGCGCCCGACACCCTCGGAGGGGACCCATGACCGAGACACCGAGCTACCGCGCGGTCGCGCTGCAGACCACCTGTCGCGCCGTCGCGGCCTGCGCCGACGAGACCGCTGCCCGCGCCCAGATCCGGGAGACCATCGCCCGCCTGGCGCGCCAGATCCCCGCGACCCTGGCGTGGACCGGGCGCGACACCCGGCTGGTGGTGCTGCCGGAGTACCTGCTGACCGGCTTTCCGATCCGCGAGAGCCCCACCCAGTGGGCGCGCAAGGCCTGCATCGAGGTCGGCGGCGCCGAGTACGAGGCGCTGGGCCGAATCGCCCAGGACAACCGGGTCTTCCTCGCCGGCAACGCCTACGAGCTCGACCAGAGCTTCGACGGCCTGTTCTTCCAGACCAGCTTCCTGATCGACGCGTCAGGGGACGTCGTCCTCCGCTACCGACGGTTGAACTCGATGTACGCCCCGACGCCGCACGACGTGTGGGAGCGCTACCTCGACCTTTACGGGCTCGAGGGGGTCTTCCCGGTGGCCAGGACCGCGATCGGCGCCGTCGCGGCGGTGGCCTCGGAGGAGATCCTCTTCCCCGAGCTGACGCGCTGCCTCGCGATGCGCGGCGCCGAGGTGATCGTCCACTCGACCTGCGAGGTCGGCAGCCCCCGGCTCACGCCCAAGGGCATCGCGCGCCTCGCCCGCGCGATCGAGAACCTCGTCTACGTGGTCTCGTGCAACACGGCGGGGATGGAGGGCCTGGCGCTGCCGGGGGCGTCGGCCGACGGCGGCTCGGTGATCGTCGACCATCGGGGCCTGGTCCTGGCGGAGGCTGGACCGGGCGAGAGCGTGGCCGCCTGCGCCGAGATCGACCTCGGCGCCGTGCGCCGCGCCCGACGCCGTCCGGGCATGGAGAACCTCCTGTCCCGGCAACGGTTCGAGCTCTACGCCGAGAGCTACCGCGAGCACAGCTTCCACCCGCCCAACACGCTGCTCGCCGGAGGGGCGGGCCGCGACCACTTCATCCGGACCCAGGTCGAGACCATCGAACGGCTGGACAGGCTCGGGGTCATCTGAGGCCCTCTCGACCGAGGGCGGTCGCGGCCGCCATCCCGGACCGCGGCGGTGCTTCCCCCTCGCGCGCCGAGCTCGTCCTCAGCCCGTCGCGACCGTCCCCGCAGCGACCAGGCCGGCGATCTGCTCTTCGCTGTAGCCGAGCTCGCTGAGCAGCTCCGAGGTGTGCTCGCCGATGGCGGGCGGATGGTGGCGCAGGCGGAGGTCGTGAGATCCCAGCTCGAGGGGCAGGCGCGGCAGCTTGGTGCGGACGCCGGAGGGCAGCACGGTCTCCAGGAGGCCGAGCCCCTGGTTGAGCTGAGGGTCTTCGTAGAGGTCCTCGGGGCGGGCGATCGGGGAGAACGGGATCCCGGCACGCTCGCAGCGCGCCACCACCTCGGCCCGGGGATAGCCTCGGATCATGTCGCACACCGCCGGCACCAGCCATTGGCGCTCGCTGATGCGGTCGTTGTTGGTCGCCAGGCGCCCGTCGGCCAGCCAGTCCCGGCGCTCGAAGGCATCGCAGAATGCCTGCCAGTGCTTGTCGCTGATGATGCCGATGAAGATCGGCTCGTCCAGAGTCTCGAACACCCGGTAGATCGACCAGGCGCTGACCCGGGCCGGCATCGGCGGCACCGGCTCGTCGGTCAGGGCGCCGTAGGCCATGTGCTGGCCCATGAAGAAGGCCGCCGTCTCGAAGAGCGCCGACCTGACGATCGTCCCGCGGCCGGTCTTCGACCGCGTGTACAGGGCGGTGAGGATGCCGATGAGCCCGAACATGCCGCCGCCGATGTCGATGATCGAGGTTCCCGCCCGCATCGGCTTGCCCGGCTCCCCGGTCATGTACGCCAGCCCGGACATCATCTGGACGACCTCGTCCATCGCCGTGCGGTGCTCGTAGGGGCCGCTGAGGAAGCCCTTCAGGCTGCAGTAGACGAGATCCTCGCGGACGGTTCGCAGCCGCTCGTAGCCGTAGCCCAGGCGGTCCATGGTGCCGGGACCGAAGTTCTCGACGACGACGTCCGAGCCGGCCACCAGCTTCATGATGATCTCGCGACCCGCATCCGCCTTGAGGTCGATGGCGAGGCTGCGCTTGTTGCGGCTGTAAAACGCGAAGTACCCGCTGCCGAAACCGCGGAGCCGGCGGGTCGCGTCGCCGCCCGGAGGCTCGACGTGGATCACGTCGGCGCCGAGGTCGCCGAGGAGCATCCCGGTGGTCGGCCCCATCACGTTGTGGGTGAAGTCGAGGACTCGGATGTCTGCCAGCGGCAGGGCGCTCTCGGTGCTCATGCCTTTCCTCCCGTGTTCCTGCGTCTCACTCGGCGCTCAGCCGGTAGGTCCCGTGTCGCTTGAGGTAGGCGACCAGGCCGCCCTGGTTGAGGATCTCGATCATCACCGCCGGCATCTTCGCCGCCTGGTGGGCGGTCCCTCGGGTCAGGTTGCGCACCGTCCCCGACTCCAGGTCGACCTCGATCTCGTCGCCCGTGCTCGCCTCCAGATCCGGGACCTCGAGCACCGGCAGGCCGATGTTGATGGCGTTGCGGAAGAAGATCCGCGCGAAGTACCTCGCGATGACCGCGGAGACCCCGGCCACCTTGAGCGCCAGCGGCGCCTGCTCGCGCGACGAGCCGCAGCCGAAGTTGTCACCGGCGACCAGCAGGTCGCCGGCCGCCAGCCGGCCCCGGAACTCCGGGTCGAGGTCCTCGAGCACGTGCTCGGCGAGGCTCGCAAGGTCGAGGGTCTTGGTGTACTTGCCGGCGATGATGCGGTCGGTGTCGACGTCGTCGCCGTAGACGTGGGCGCGGCCGCTGAACCTGCTCGCCATCGGTCACTCCTTTATCAGCTGGAGAGGGTCGACGATCCGCCCGGCCGCGGCGGCGGCCGCGACCACGGACGGCGACGCCAGGAAGATCCTCGCCTCGGGGTTGCCCATGCGGCCCCTGAAGTTGCGGTTGGCGGTGGAGACCACGGTCTCGCCGTCGCCCGGCACCCCGTTGTGGGTGCCGACGCAAGGGCCGCAGCCGCTCGGCAGAAAGGTGGCGCCGGCCTCGGTCAGGGTCGCCAGGGTGCCGTCGCGGGCGGCGTCGAGGAACACCTTCCGCGAGGCGGGAGCGATGACCAGCCGCACGCCCGGCGCGACCTTGCGACCGGCGAGGATGCGGGCGGCGGCGTGCAGGTCGCGGAGACGACCGTTGACGCAGGTGCCGATGAAGGCGAACTGGATCTCGGTGCCGATCAGCTCGTCGATCGGCACCGTGTTGTCCGGCTTCGGCGGCCGGCTGAGCTGCGGCCGCAGGGACGAGGCGTCGATGGTCACCTCGCGGATGTACTCGGCGTCGGGATCCGGTCGGATCGCGTCGGCGTCGAAGGGGTAGGGCAGCTCGAGGCCGTCGGGGCTGACGAGGGCGACCTTGGCGCCCATCTCGATGCCGAGGTTCGCCAGCACCATGCGCTCGTCCAGCGACAGGCGCCCGATCGCCTCGCCGCAGATCTCGACCGCCTGGTAGGTCGCTCCGGCGATGCCAAGCATGCCGACCATGGCGAGGGCCAGGTCCTTGGCCTCGACCCCCGGGTTGAGGCGGCCGGTGATCTCCATGCGGATCGTCGGCGGCACCTTGAGCCAGGTCTTGCCGGTCAGCAGGATCGCCGCGAGGTCGGTGGAGCCGACACCGGTCGCGAAGGCGCCGAGGGCGCCGTAGGTACAGGTGTGGGAGTCCGCGCCGAAGAAGGTCTCGCCCGGTCGCACCCGGTCGTCCTCGATCATCAGCTGGTGACAGATGCCCACGCCGGCGTCGTACAGCGTGCTGCCGGTCTCGCGGGCGAACTCCCGCATCAGGTCGTGCAGCCGGGCGATCCGCTCGTTCGGCGCAGGGGCTGCGTGGTCGATCACCAGGAATGTGCGCTCGGGACGCCACGGCGCGACGCCGCCCATCTCGCGAAAGGCCTTGATCGCCAGCGGCGCCGTCGTGTCGGTGAGCATCGCCGCGTCCACGTCGACGATCGCCAGATCGCCGGCTGCCAGCCGACGGCCGGCATGGCGCGACAGGATCTTCTCGGTCACGGTCTGTCCTGGCATCACAGCACCACCTCGCTGAAGACGCTGACCATCCGGTCAGCGATCATCGTGCACCGGCTTCGACACCGGTTGTCGGACCCCTCTGACGAACCCCGATCGGCACCAGAGAGCTTCCTCCGGGCCGACCGGGGATGGTGATTGTAGCCCACCGTGAAGCGACCACGCCCACTCCGGAACCCACTGAGAACTCGAGCACTCCCTCCGACCGCTTGACACCCGTCATCGGTGAGATTACCTTCATCCTAATGATATGACAATATTACCTTGGCCTCTGAGGACTGCATTCGTCGGGACCGGAGGCGCCCGGCCCGCTCGCCTCGGACGCCTCGTCCACGGCGGTGCCGTCCCCACGCCTTGACTCGCTGGAGGAGTATGACCATGCCCCAGAGTTCACGCCTCGCCACACTGCTCGCGGCTCTCCTCGTGATCGCCGGACCGGCGGCGACCGCCACCCTCGACGACGACCTCGTGGAGATGATGTCCTGGTTCTCCGGCGAGTTCGACAACCACCTCCAGGTGCTCGAGGAGAAGGAGAGCCCGCCCGAGCAGCCGCACGAGTGGATCCACTCCATCTTCCAGCCGGTCACGCTGGCCGCCTTCGGCGAGCACGTCTTCTACGTCGAGCAGTACCTCGACGGCGACCCGAGCAAGATCTACCGGAACCGCCTCTACTCCTTCTCGGTCAACGAGGAGGTCGGCGCGATCCAGCTCACCATCCTGTCCTTCGTCGACTCGGCGTCGGTGGTGGGAGCTCACCTCGAGCCGAGCAGGCTCGCCGGGCTGACCGCGGCGGACGTGCGCACCATCCCAGGCTGCGAGGTCTACTGGAAGCGGGAAGGTGATCGGCGGTTCATCGGCTGGATGCCCGACGGCGCGTGCCGGGTGCAGTCCCGGCAGACCGGAAGGACGATCATCATCCACGACGACCTGGTGCTGACCCCGGACGAGATCTGGATCGCCGACCGTGCCGTCGACGAGGAGGGCAATCACGTCTTCGGCAACCGCGCCGGCATCCCACACAAGCTCAAGAAATCCTATAATTTCGACTGCTGGGCCGCGATCCGCGACCAGGATGGCGAAGGCTGGGGCACCGTGGCCCGCGGGCTCGTGCTGCACGACCAGGGAGGGCGGGCGCTGCTCACCACCGAAGGCGACGAGCCCACGACCTACCGACTCGAGCTCGAGCAGCGGGTCTACGCCGGGGAGCGTCAGGTGGACGTCCTCAAGCTCGCGCTCTACCGCGGCGCCCTCGACCGTCAGATCGTGCACGTCATGGACCGAAACGATGCGACCCAGTTGCGCCTTGATCTGCTCGATCACCTGCG
>CAZKKP010000006.1:9466-19457 GCA_964553295.1 uncultured Thermoanaerobaculia bacterium
GCTTCCCGGGCGCGTGCTACCGCCGCTACATCCACGAGCTCTACCGCGGCGACGAGGAGGAGTCCCTCACCTACACCTGGAGCGAGCCGAGCTCGAGCAACATCGGCATGAACCTGCGCTGGATGCAGGCCGGCTGCACGCGGCGTTGACCGGGTCGGCTGAGGCCGAGAACGCCGTCAGGGAGGAAGTATGCGCAGCCACAGGGTGGTGACCGTGGTGATTTCGGCGGCCGTGTGCTGGGCGCTCTGCGGTCATGGCGCCGATCTCTCGCGCGGAGCTTCGGCAGGCTCGACCGAAGACGACGTGGAGGCGACCGTGGACGACGGCCCGGTGGCACTGATCGTCCAGGGCAGGCTCGAGCCCGGCGCCGACGAGGCCTACCAGCGGTACCTCGAGGGGACACTGCCCCTGATGGCCGAGCACGGCGCCGAGGTCCTGCTGGTCGGCGCCGGGGTAGCTTCGGAGCACACCACCGACAGCTGGCCGGTGAACGCGGTGCTCCACTTCCCGACCCGCCGGGCGGCCCTCGCCTTCCTCTCCGATCCCCGCTATCTCGAGATCCAGCGGCGCTATCGCAATCCGGCCTACGCCGAGCTCCACCTGACCCTGGTGGCGACGCGGCCGCCACGGGTGCGCACGGTGCGCGAGGTCGCGGAGGAAGCCTTCGCCGATCTCGGTCACGGGCTGGCGTCGGGCGAGTGGGCGCCGTTCCTCGACCGACTCAGCGACGACTTCAGCTTCCACTTCCCCCTCGGCCGCTACCAGGGGCTCAATCACGGCAAGGAGCGCGCGGCCGAGTTCTTCCACTTCGTCTCCCAGGCCTACCCGGAGGGGCTCGAGATCTTCGAGGTCGTCGCCGTGACCGCCGACGGCAACCGCGTGGTCTTCGAGTTCAGGGACCGCGGCCTATTGCGCGGCGAGCCGTACGAGAACCTGGTGGCCATCTCCCTCGACGTCTGCGGCGAGCAGATCTGCGGCTACCGCGAGTACTTCGGCCTCATCGGCCCGCCGCCGACGGCAACCCCCGACCCGGGCCCGCAGCCCGCTGCGCGGAACCTGGACTGAGGCCGACGACCCCGGCGCCGCTCCTCTGTGCCTGTGTGGTGAGGAGGCCGGCGGCCGGGTTGCGGGTCGGCCCGCGCTGGGCGAAAACACCTGCGAGTCGCGCTCAGTCGCCGGCGGCGCGCTCGGCATCGACCAGCTTCTTGAAGTAGGTCCAGCTGGTCTCGTTCGGTCGCGCGTCGTCCAGCGGCGGCGGCTCGCGATACTCGGGCTTGGTCCGCAGCAGCTCGTCCTTGAGGAGATCCGGCAGCTCATCCCACGATGCCACCCGCTTGCCGGCGCCGTTGTACACCATCTGCCCGGACCGGTCGCCCATCTTCATCCACGGCAGCCATTTCGAGACTCGTGCCCAGGCGACGTGGGTGTCGTCGAGGCCGCCCACCGATGCGTCGAGCATCGCCGCCTCGTCGAAGAAGAAGTTGAACATTTCGATGGCCTGGTAGGTGCCGCCGATGTACTCCTGGTACTCGCCGCCTAGGGGGTTGGTGTAGAAGAGCGGGACCTCCAGGCTGAACCAGCCCCGCCCTTCCTTGAAGGTGGCGCCGAGCTTGAACGGCCCCCGCCGACCGTAGGCGTGGATCGGGTAGGTGGAGTTGACCGGGTCGTTGTAGATGTGCACGACCTCCAGCTCCTCACCGGTCCACGGATTGGTCCACGAGCGGACGACCTCCCCGGTCTGAGGGTCGAGGTAGATCAGCGCCTCCCGCGACACCATGCGGTAGCCGTAGCCCATGTCGGGATCGTCCAACGTCTTGCACGCCCTCACGTTCATCGCCTGGTAAGAGAAGAGCAGCCGGTCCTTCTCGCCGGGGACGCGGCTGTACACATTGCCCTCCCACCAGTACACCGCCGGCTTGCCGTCCTCGAGGTGACACTGTGTCTTGCGCAGGGCCTTGACGGCGTCTTCCGGGTCCGCGAGGTCGAGGGCGTCCTGGCCCTGTGCCATGGCGGTCGACATGAGCAGCGCGAGGATCAGAGTCGGGACCAGGCGTCGCATGCTTCACCTCCGTTCATTCTGTGGGTTCTATGGGTTCGGTCCGTCACGGTCGGCTCTTCGAGCCGTCGTCGGGCACGCTGGTTGCCCCCGAGGTGAGCATGTCCTCGATCTCGACCTCGCTGAGGCCGGTCTCGCGCAGCACCTCGAGGCTGTGCTCGCCGAGGCGCGGCGGCAGGTAGCGCACCGAGGCGGGGGATTGGGAGAAGCGCGTCGGCGGGTCGGGCAGCCGCAGGGTCCCCTCGGTGGGGTGCTCGTACAGCTTGAAGAACCGGGTCGCCTGCAGGTGAGGATCCTCGAGCAGGTCCTCCAACGTGTTGACGATCATCGTCGGCACCGGGGTCGGGGTGAGCACGTCCAGCCACTCCTGGGTGGTCTTGGTGGCCACCATCTCGGACACCTCGCGGTAGACCTCGTTGATGTTCTTCAAACGCGAGCTCAGGCTTGAGAAGCGCTCATCCTGCAGGAGGTCCGGTCGGCCGGCGGCCTGACAGAAGATCTCCCAGTGGTTGTTGAGGTAGGGCAGGATGGCGATGTACCCGTCCCTGGTCCTGTAGGGCCTGCGATCGGGGCTGAGCAGCCGGGTGTACCCGGCCTCGCCCTGGGGCGGCTCGAAGGCCAGACCGTAGAGGTGCTCGGCCATCACGTAGTTGACCATGGTCTCGAACATGGGCACCTCGATCGCCTGTCCGACACCGGTCCGCTCCCGGTGGTACAGTGCCGAGGTGACCGAGTAGACGACCGCCATCGCGGTCGTCTTGTCGGCGACGATCAGCGGCAGGTAGCGCGGCTCGCCCGACATCCTGGCCTGCAGCATCGCAATCCCGCTCGCGGCCTGGATGGAGTCGTCATACGCCGAGCGATCGGCGTATGGCCCGTCCTCGCGATAGCCGTAGGTGGCGCAGTAGATGATCCTCGGGTTGACCTTGCGGACCTCGTCGTAGTCCAGCCCGAGCCGCTTGACGGCGGGCGGGCGGAGGTTGTGCACCACCACGTCCGCCTGCTCCGCCATCTTCAGCAGCGCCGCGCGACCGGACTCCTGCTTCAGGTCGAGCACGACGCTGCGCTTGTTCCGGTTGCAGGTCAGGAACAGGGCGCACATCCCGGGGTTGACCCCCGGACCGAGCTGCCGGTTGCTGTCGCCCCGCGGCGGCTCCACCTTGACCACGTCGGCGCCGAGGTCGCCGAGGATCTGGCATGCCCATGGACCGAGAACCACACTGGTCATCTCGATGATCCGGACGCCTTCGAGTGGACCTGCCATCTTTCCCCCCCCCGTCCGGCGGCTGCGCACCGGCTCCCGTACGACGCCCCCGCCGGCTGTCGCCCGCCCTCGCGCCGAGCGGCGCGATCCGGACGCCTCCGACTCCGTCCCTTACACGACTCCCGCCAGGACAAAGAACCTTGACTTTGTCCTATTGTCCCGACATTATACTCAAGGATGACCCGAGTTCAACCCGCCACTTGGCCCCCACGCATGCCCACCACGCCGACTGGTGGCCGGCAGCGCCATGGCGAGACCCGTCGAACGCCAGCGATCTCCCGAAGGAGGAGCCGATGAGAAGGATGGACATCGTCGTCAACCTCTGGACTCCCGACCTGACCAAGAACTACACCCCGAAGCTGAACCACTTCTGGCAGCAGATCCACATCCTCGGACAGACCGGCCAGGGCATCCCGCTCGAGGAAGAGATCCGTTCGATGGAGGCTGCGGGAATCGAGAAGGGGCTGATGATCGCCACCACCGGTGGGTGGTCCGGCTCGGACATCTTCTTCGAGAAGCCCCTGGAACGCATCGCCGAGGTTGTCGCCGAGCACCCGGACAGATTCAAGGGCGTGATCGGGGTCAACCCGACCAACATCGTGCCATGGCTGGCCCGGGTGGAGAAGGCGGTGAGGGAGTACGGCTTCGTCGGCGCCCATCTCTACCCCCACTGGTACGGCCGGGAACCGGGGGACCGGATCTACTACCCGTTCTACGCCAAGTGCGCCGAGCTCGGAATCCCGATCCAGATCCAGATCGGTCACTCGGCGCAGCACTTCCTGCCGACCGTCGCGAACCCCATGACCCTCGACCGCGTCGCGATCGACTTCCCCGAGCTGACCATCGTCGGTATCCACATCGGCTATCCATGGGTCGAGGAGATGATCTCGGTCACCTGGAAGCATCCCAATGTGTACGTCGGCTGCGACGCCCACTCGCCCAGGTATTGGGACCCCTCCTTCATCCGCTTCGTCAACTCCCGCCGAGGCCAGGACAAGGTCCTCTTCGGCACCGACTGGCCGGTGATCGACTTCGAGCGTGCCGTCAAGGAGATCGAGGAGCTCGGGCTGAAGGAGGACGTCAAGAGGAAGCTGTTCTGGGACAACGCCGTCCGTGTTTACAAGCTCGAGGACTGGGTGTGAGCGCGCGCCCCTTCCACGGCTGGCTCATCGCGGCCTCCGCGATGACGGTGTTGATGATCAGCAACGGCCTGATCATCGGCGGCATCAACGTCTTCGACGAGTCCCTGCTGAACGAGTTCGGTTGGAGCCGTTCCGACCTCAAGTTCCGTGACCTGCTCACCTTCGCCCTGGCCGGGCTGCTCGGGCCCCTCGCCGGCGCCCTCGCCGACCGCTTCGGCGTGCGGCGGCTCATGGCCTTCGGCGCGAGCCTGCTGATCGTCTGCCTGCTGCTGTACTCGCGAATCCAGAGCATCACCCACATGTACCTGATCCACACCCTGTTCTCCCTCGTCCTCGTGACCTGCGGCCTGATCGTGGCGGTGATCCTCGTCTCCCACTGGTTCGTCGCCAAACGCGGCACCGCCATCGGCATCGCCCTCGTCGGCACGAGCCTCGGCGGCATGTTCTTCCCGCAGCTCGGCACCTGGCTGATCACCCGCTTCGGCTGGCGCCAGGCGATGGCCCTGGAGGCCGTCTTTCCGCTGGCGCTGCTGCTGGTCGTCGCGCTGGTGGTCCGCAACAGGCCGAAGGACCGCGGCCTCCTCCCCCTCGGCGTCGAGCCGGATCTGTCGTCGGACGGCGGCGGCAGCCGGCGGCCGGGCATCGAGACCGCGGGCCTGTCCTACGGCGAGGCTCTTCGCACGGCCACCTTCTGGTCCCTCGCCTTCGCCGCCATGATGACCTTCTACTCGATCCTCGGCGCCCAGGCCCACCTCTTCCTGCACCTGCGCGATCTCGGCTTCTCCCCGCAGGTGGCCAGCACCGGGCTGAGCCTGCTCTTCGGCATGGCGCTGGTCGGCAAGTTCGGCTTCGGCTACCTCGCCGACCGGCTGCAGCACAAGCGCGTCTTCATCGCCAACCTCGGCGTCATGCTGCTCGGCGCGATCCTCCTCGCCACGGTCCGCGTCGAGCTCTTCTGGATCGCAGTGGTCTTTTTCGGGCTCGGCTGGGGCGGCCTCTACACCCTGCTGCAGCTGCTCACCGTCGAGTGCTTCGGCCTGCGGTCCACCGGCAAGATTCTCGGCACCATCACGGTGCTCGACGCGATCGGCGGCGGCCTCGGCATCTGGCTGACCGGGGTGTTGTACGACCGCACCGGAAGTTACCAGGTCGCGTTCTCGGTGCTCGTGGTGCTGATCCTGCTGGCCATGGCGGCGGCGAGCCAGGTCCGCCGGCACGTGCCGGCCATCAACCACTGAGGGAGCCGATGGGCTCCCGAGAGGAGGTCGGACGATGCATCTCCTGTACATAATGTGGGTCGTCTTCGTCTTCGGAGGAGCGTTCATGGGCATCGCTGCCATCCAGGTGATGGTGCAGGAGGGCTTCGCCTGGAGCCTGCTCCTGAATGCGCTCGCCTATCTCGGCTTCGCCCTTTACGGAGTGCCGAAGCTCTTCAAGCTGGTCTTCGGGAGGAGGTGACGATCATGGACAGCCTGACGGTGTACGGGGTCGACCTTCTCGACGTCTCCTTCCGCTGGTTGCACGCCCTCATGGTGGCCGCCTGGCTGCTGTTCGACTTCCTCGTCTACTGGCTGCACTTCGACGTCAAGAACCCGAACGTGCCGCTGGACAACCGCATCGAGCGTGCCCGCATCATGCACGGCATCGACCGGATCGTGGCCTACATCTTCGTGCTGACCCTCCCGGTCGGCATCGTCCTGTGCTACATCACCGACACCTCCCTGTTCTCCACCGACTGGCTGCGGTGGAAGCACGTGCTGTACGGCATCATCGTGATCGACGGGCTGTGCCTGATCCCGATCTCCGGCACCGCCCTGCGGAACCTCAAGCTGATCAAGGCGGGCGCGCCCAACGTCGACGAGCTCAACCACCAGATCAAGCACCACATGAACATCGCCATGCCGGCGGTCTTCGTGGTCTGGATCCTGATCGTCGTCATCAGCGTGCTCACCCTGCTCAACCTGAAGGCGCCGGAGGGCCAGGAGTTCATCTTCCGCCAGGGCGCGGCGAGCCACTCGAGCGCGCTGCCGGACAGCTGAGGATCTCCCCGGCCCTTTCCCGGGGACCGAGGCTCAGAGCTCGCCGCCGACCTCGACGAGCTGCTTGCCGATGAGCTCGCGGCTCTCGAAGCGGCGGTGCAGCTCGGCCACCCGGTCGAGGGACCAGACCCCGGTGATCGGCACCTGGATGCGACCGTCGCGAAGGTCGGCGATGATCTCCGGCAGCTCGGCGCCGCCGGTCTCGCGCAGCGCGGTGTAGAGCAGGAAGCCGCGCACCGCGGCGCTCTTCGCGTACAGCTGGGAGCTGACGTCGACCGGGGGCGCCGAGCCGCCGATGGCGCCGAGGTACACCACCTGCCCGAACGGGGCCAGCGCCTCGAAGTTGCGCGCCGCCTCCGGTCCCGCGACCCCGTCCACGATGAGGTCCGCCCCGCGGCCGCCTGTGGCCTCCAGAACGGCCTCGACCCAGTTCCCGTCGCCGCGGACGATGATGTCGGCGCCGCCGTGACGGCCCGCGAACTCCGCCTTCTCCCGGGTGCTGCACAGCCCGAGCACCCGTGCTCCGGCCCGCCTTGCGATCTGGGCGCCCACCACCGCGACCGTGCCCGCGGCGCCGTGGAACAGCACGACGTCCCCGGGCCGGAGCCGGCCCGCCGTGTGGAGGAGGTGCCACGGCGTGAAGACCGCGCACGGCATGACGGTGGCGAGCTGCCAGCTCAGGTCGTCGGGAACCCCGAAGAGCGCGCAAAACGGCGAGTCCACCCGGGCCAGGGCAAACTCCGCACACCCCCCGGGGTCACCGACGAAGCTCCGCCTCGACCCGATCAGGGAGAGATCGACCCCGGGGCCGACCGCGTCGACCACTCCGGCGAACTCGAACCCCGGTGTGTAGGGAAATGCCTGAGCCTTGTAGGCGACCCGCGCCGCCCGGGCGTGGGTGTCGAGGGGGTTCAGCGAGGCATAGGCGACCCGCAGGCGGAGCTGGCCCGGGCCGGGCTCGGGGATCGGGACGTCGCGGACCTCGAGCACCTCGGGCCCGCCCCTACGGTTGGCAATGACGGCCTTCATATCTCTCCCTCCTCACCATGGTCGAGCTCGAGTGGCGACCGGAGACGGTCTTGGGTGTTGCTCGCGTGATGCTGACGTCAGCCGGTCCCTCCCGCGGCTCGCTCGGTGTGCGCGCTGTTTCCGACAGTGTCTCGGATGAGAAGAGCATCTCCGGATCTCTGCTCTTGACAAGCTCCGGTGCAATGATTAGATTATTAAACAGTGAGGATATCTAACTAAATGACCACCCCGAGCATCGCCGAGTCGATCGAGGAGTCCCTCATTCTCACCCTCGTCGACGTCGCCAACCACCTGACCAGGAACGGCGAGCGGCTCGCGCAGCGGGAGGGTCTCACCGCACAGCAGTGGCTGCTGCTGCTGCAGATTGCCGGCGACGCGAACTTCCCCCGGCACGACGACTCCGCCGCAGATGACGCGCCGGTGGTGGCTTCGGCCATCGCGACTGCACGCGGCGTGTCCCGACCGACGATCAGCGCCCTCGTCAGCGCCCTCGTCCACAAGGGCCTGGTGTCCCAGACCGACGACCCCCTCGACCGACGTCAGAAGACGCTCCGGGTCACCGCCAGGGGCCTCGCGGTTCTGCAGCGCATGGAGCCGGCTCGGCAGCGGGCCAACCAGGCCCTGCTCGCGGAGTTCAGTGAGCGGGAGCTGCAGAAGGTGCTGCTGGTGCTGCGGTCGTGCCTGGCCACGCTGTGGCGCCAGGGATCGGCGGCGGCGAGAGGTGGCAGACGCACGAGCGCGCCCCCAGGTCGACCCTCCAAGTGAAGCCGACCTCACCGCGCTACGCCACCTCGAGCGGCATCACGCCGAGATAGCGGCTCTCGCCGCCGAGGTCGAAGCGGGTCGAGAACCCTCCCGACGGGTCGTTGACCTGCAGGTGGTAGCTGCCGCTGTTCGGCTCGAGGCGGTCGATCTTGAACTCACCGAAGGTGTCCGTCGTCGCCCGCCCGACCTCACGACCGTCCTTGGTGAGCACCAGCTCGACGCCGGCGGCACACTCCTCGAAGCCGCCCGACTGCCTGACGACGGTGCCACCGACGAAGCAGGTGTTGATCAGGTGCAGGTTCTTGTAGTAGACGCGCGGCCTCGTGCCGAGCTCAGGTCTGAGCACCTGGAGGTCTTCCTCGGCCTGGATCCGCGCCATCTCCTCGTCCTCGACCCTGATCGTGCGGAAAACGTCCATCGGGCAGGCCTGCTCGGCGCGCGTCCGGGTCCATCCGTCGTCCAACAGATGGGCGTCGAACGGCCATGCCTGGGGGATCTGCCGCTCCTCGTTCCAGAAGACCGCGTGGTACGGGCAGGCATGCAGGATCTGCTGCTGACCCTTCGACCTCTCCGGATCGATGATCACGATGCCGTCGGGGCGTTTGCGAACGGCGCCGTCACGGGCCCCCTTGAGGCACGGCGCGTCGTCGCAGTGGTTGCACATCACCGGCATGAACCGCGCCTCGACGAGGGGGTAGACGCCGCGTTCCTTGCGCTCGATGTCGAGCCATCGGTGGCCCAGAACGGGTTGCGCGGCCGAGACGCCGGGGAAGTCGTTGCCCACGTACTCGTCCTTGACCGCGAGAAAGCACAGGCGGCAGTTGTCGCAGCGCGCCACGTCGACGATGAGGTTCCACTTCCTGGCCATCAGAGTGTCTCCGCCGTCGGCAGCCATGCATCGGCGCCGGTCCACTTCTCGACCTGGATCAGGACCGAGTTCGGTTTCATGCCGTGGCCCTTCTTGGTGATGGGCTCCTTGGTGTTCAGCATGTTGACGCAGCCGCCGAGGTCGGTGGACCTGCCGGGCTCTCCCGTCGGCTGGTACTGGGCCGATCCGGCGTAGGCGCAGACGACGCCCGGCCTGAGCCGCTGGGTGACCTGGGCCGCGCAGACGACCGAGCCGCGGCGGTTCCACAGCCGGACCAGGTCGTCGTCGCGGATCCCTCGCGCCTCGGCGTCGGCGCGGCTCATCCGCGCCACGAGGTAGTAGCGGCCGTCCTTGAAGACCCGGTGCTCGCGAATGTCGGCCAGGCTGCTGTCCGCGTTGTCCCCCATGACGTGGTAGGCGTAGCGCGTGTGACCGGTCTGCAGCTTCAACGGGAACTCGGCGAGCTCCGGCTCGCGGGAGGGGTCCTCGTAGGACGGTATGTACTCGTTGAGCGGCGGCCGATCCGGGTCGTCGATCCGCTTCAGCGTCGTGGCGACGAACTCGAACTTGCCCGACGGCGTCTGCAGCCCTTCGAGATAGCCGTCCACGTAGTCCGACGGCAGAGGATAGGGATCCGGCGTGTCCTTCTTCCGGCCTTCGTAGTACCAGGCGTTCGCCAGCGGCGCCCGCGCCGCCTCCTTCTCCGGGGGCACGACCCAGTAGCCCTTCTTGAGAAACCGTCGCCAACTGATGTGCCTGGCCATGTCGGAGGAGTCGAAGACCCGCTTCACCCAGTCGAGCTCGGAGGCGCCACCCTCGGTGTACACC
>CAZKKP010000006.1:19467-28032 GCA_964553295.1 uncultured Thermoanaerobaculia bacterium
ATGTCGTAGTCGGACATGGACTCGCCCAGCGGCTCGATGCACTTGTGCTGGAGGGTGATGACGCGGTGGTTGTTCATCGAGTAGAAGTGGTGCACGTAACCGGGGCCGCAGTTGTAGGACTCGCCGATGTCCCACTTCTCGAAGACCGTGCACGCGGGCAGGATGACGTCCGAGAACGGCGTCTCACCCTCCTTCCAGACCGACTGGTTGACGATGAACTTGAGGCTTGGATGCTGGTAGGCGCGGGCCCAGCGGTTGCCGCTCACCATCGTGCCGAAGAGCTGGCTGCCGTACTTGTAGAGCATCTCCACCCGCACGTGACCGGGGGAGGGGTAGCCGAAGGGGAAGAACTGGCCCTGCACCGACGCCACGTCGGTGATGTAGCCGAAGGACTTGCCCTGGGTGACGGCCTCGGGGAACCACATCCTGGGAATGCTCTGCCGCACCGTGCTCATGGTCACGATGTGCGGCATGCGCTGGTAGTTGTTGGCCGAGTTGGCGCTGAAGGCGAGGTCCCCCGAGAAGCCGCCCTCGGCGTAGCCTGGGAAGTAGAAGTTGAAGTCGAGAGGCGCGCCGAACTGGAGGTTGCCGAAGTTGTAGCCCGGGCGGCCGTGCCCCTGCATGGCGCCGAGGATGGCCATCATCCGGGCCCACTGCATGCCCGTCGGCCCGCGACCGGCGCCGCCGACGCCGACGCCCCAGCTGCCCGCGCCGAGGTAGGTCTTCTTGCTGCCCCACTCACGGGCCAGCGCACGGACGTCGCGGGCCGGCACGCCGGTCTCCGCCTCCTGCCACTCGGGGGTCTTGGGAACACCGTCGCTCTCCCCCAGAATGTAGGTCTTCCACTCGTCGAAGCCCGTGGTCCTGTGCTTGACGAACTCGGTGTCGTAGAGCCCTTCGGTGATCCAGACGTGGCAAATCGCCTGGGCGAGAGCCGGGTCGGTCTGCGGCCTCGGTGCGATCCACTTGCCGCCGAGGTGCGCCGCGGTGTGGTTCAGGAAGGGGTCGATGTGGACCATCTTGATGCCGAGCTTGCGGGCCCACTCGCGCCGCTCGGCGCCCTCGAACCCGTAGGTCGTGTCGGGGTCCGAGGACCAGAACACGATCATCTCCGCTTCCTTGAGGCAGTCCTCGACGGTGCCGTAGAACTCGGGACAGCCGAGGCGCGCGCTGTTGCCCCAGTGGTGCATGGCCCCCCAGAACCATCCCTCCCAGCTGTCCGGGCTGTGCATCAGCTTGGTGGCGCCGATCAGGTTCCAGAAGCGGTTGAAGGCGCACAGGTAGTGGCCGAGGTTGCCCCACTGGTGGTGCGAGCCGTGGTCGATCGCGACGGCGCCCGGGCCCGAGGCCTTGGCCCGCCTGATCTCCGACGCGACGATGTCGAGGGCCTCGTCCCAGCTGATGCGCTCGAACTCGGAGATGCCGCGATTCTGGGGGTTCCGCTCGCCGTCCGGGTCGAAGTCGACCCGCTTCATCGGGTAGAGCAGGCGGTCCTTGGAGTACACCATCGACTTCTGACACGCGCCGTGCGCGGCCAGCGTCACCCGCCGCGGCGGCGTGAAGGTCCTGCCGCGCGCGGTGATGGTCCACGACGGAGCGTCCTGGTCGTCGAAGTCGATCGGCGTGGTGCGGAGGATCTTGCCGTCCTTGACGTAGACGAAGAGGGGCCCGCCGTTGGTGCCGTTGGTGTAGCGGGTGACGCCCTTGCCCATGTCGGTCCCGGCCTTCCAGGTGACCGACTCCAGCCGGCCCAGGGTGTGCAGGAACCATGTCGCGAGCTCATCCGGGCCCTCGATGAGGACCTTGTAGTTCTTGGCCGCGTCGATGCGCTCGAGCATGTCGAAGGGCGGCATCAGGAAGCTCTTGGCCAGGGCCTCGTTCTTGAACGAGATGGTGATGTCGGGCTGTGCGTGGACACCCTTGCCGGTGCGGATCCTGCCGTCCTCGAGCCGGACCCAGCGCCCCCTCTCGGGCTCGTCCCGCAGCCTGAACTGCGCGACGAGGTCCCTCTCCTTCAACCGCGCCGCGTACTTCGGGTACAGGCGGGCGGCCACGCGCATCGCCTGCGGGATTCCCCACAGCAGGACCGAGAGATTCATGTCACCCTCCAGAAGAAGACGCGGCAGACAGGGCGCCCCGCCCCGGCTGTCGCCGGACCCGCCGGCCGACGCCGGCCGCCGCCTCGGTCGAGTCGGCAAGGTGCAGAGCAATCATTTTAGTTAGTGATCCTCACTATTTGATAATCTAATCATCCCTTCCGGGCTTGTCAAGAGGCTCGCCTCTGAAATGCTCTTCTCATCATGAGAGAATGATGGAGAACGAACCGTGAGGAGGCATGGAAAATGCGTCGACGTTCCCTGTTGCTGCTGCTCGGTCTGGTCTTGCTGCCGGCTGTCGCCTGGTCATCGGGAGGTGGCTTCGACGCCGAGCTCTTCGAGCGCTGGCTCGAGGCCCGCGCCGGAGACGGCGAGCCGGTCTACTGGTACTCGATCGGCGAGGTGTACTCCTCGCCGGACGGAAAGCTGGTGGCGCGCATGGAGGGCATCGACACCGCACGTCTGGTGCGGTCCGCGGAGGAGCCGCTCACGGCACGCCAGCTGTCCCGCAAGACCTTCGTCTACCGGGATCCCGCGACCGACGAGATCCTCCGAGAAGTCGCCGGCGTGCCGGTCCAGCACATCGCCTACCCCTACCAGTTCATCACCTACACCCTCGAGGGTGACCGGCTCCTGACCTCGGTAGAGCAGGGAAGCGGCCCGGCGCTGCGGACCATCGGCCCGTCCGACGGAATCACGGTCCGCCGCCTCGGCGACGTGACCGTCTTCTCGGCGCCGCTCTTCCTCAGCTTCGACACGCCCCGCGGCAGGTACGAGGCCTTCGAGCACTACGACTTCTTCCTCCAGCCGCCGGGGGCCGACCAGCCGTACCAGCTGAGCTGGCTGCGGCACGGCGACCTGCCGCCCTTCCTCGGTCCCGGCAAGTCGATCGTCCACCTCGTGTCCTGGCGGGTGTCGAGCTTCGATGAGCTGCCGGCCACGATCCGCAGCTACGTCGAGAAGGAGGCCCCGCTGTGGCTCAAGCCGCCTGAGGACATCGAGGAGATCCGCAGGCTGCAGCAGCCGGCGCCGAAGCCGACCGACTGAGCTCGAGGAACCCCTGCTGAGCCGCCCCTGAGCGGCGGCTCAGCGGCCGGCCACGCGCCGGAGCTCGAAGGGCCGCCCGCCGGGTGCGCTGAAGAGCGGTACGAGGTTCTCGTCGAACCCCTCCTCGAGATGCAGCAGGCCGGCCGCGTCGAGCCCCATCCGGGCCGCGATCACCAGAGGCCGGCCGCTGCGCGGCGACACGATCCTGCACTCACCGATGGCGATCTCCCCTGTGAAACCCTCGCCCTGGCGCCGCCACCGGACCTGGCAGCCCTCGGGATAGGCGCGGAGCGAGCCCGTGACGGTGTCGTCGACGGCCTCGAGGTCGACGACGACGCCCGGGTCCGCGGCGGCCTCGACGGCGAAGAAGCGCTGCTCGATGGCCTCGTTCTCCCGGTCGAGGCCGATCACGTACAGCCGGGCTCGGACCAGCGGGCCGTCCGGCCCGCGCTCGTTGATGCGGCCGACGAAGACGTGCTCACCGAGGGTCGGCGCCTCGACCCGGCGGATGGTGTGGTGGTGCCATGGGTGACGATCGGTCTCGGGCAGCGGATCGCCGTCACCGCCGGTGATCTCGGCAGCCACCTGGCGCCGGTTGTCGAACTCCCCCTCGAAGAGCGCGAGGAACTCCTCGAGATCGGCCTCCAGGCCCTGATCGGCGGCAGGCACGACGACCGCGGCGAGCACCACGATGACGGCGGTTGCGATCCTCATCTTCCCTCCGATGCTCAGGCGCCGGCCTCACTCGAGGCCGAGAGCCTTGGGGTTCATCAATCGGGCGGGGTCGAGAGCGCTCTTGACGGCTTCGAGCATGCGCCAGGTCTCCGGCCTTCGACTCTCGCGGTAACGGTAGGTCTTGCCGACCTGGAGGTGCACCGCGCCGAGCCCGGCGAAGAGATCCAGCAGCTTCCCCCGCAGCTCGGCGACCAGCGCGGCCGCCTCGGGGTTCGGCTCGAAGGCGGTGAACCGCGCGAGGTCCGAAGGCTCGAGCACGCGCTCGTAGTAGAGCGTTCGCGGCCCGGGCCAGTAGAACACCGGCTCGACGACGAAGGCACTGGTGGCGACGGTGGACAGCAGCAGGCCGACGACCACGCCGGCAGCCTCCATCCGGGCGCCGTGCTCCGCCAGAAGACCCTCCACCGCCGTCATCGCAGCCGCCCCGTCGGACAACGGCACGAGGCCGTGGACCGGCGCCCAGCGCTCGCCCGCCGGGCCGATCGCACTGGTCATCGGCACGAACGGATCACCGTGGAGCACCTTGGGCAGCGTGTTCTCGACCTCTCGCCCGGCTTGCGTGCAGATTCTCCGCAGCTCGGCGAGCCGTCGGTCGGCGCCGTCCTCGTCCCGGTCCTCGACCACGAAATGGCACGAGTAGGCGCCCTCCTCGAGGAAGGAGCGGCCGGCCACCGCGACCTTCACCGCCTCCTTCAACCCCTGGCCGAGGCTCCGGGCCGAGGTGACCACGCCTTTGAGAGCCCTGACGTCCTGAGCCAGGCTGGTGCGCTTCATCCTCTGCCGGGCGAGGACCGGGTCCATGGCGAAGCACATGGTCGCCAGGCGCGACCTCGCGACCTCGGCCATCGCCCCGGCGATCTCCCCCGGACCGTCGTACTCGAAGGAGCAGAACCGGGCCGCGGGGGGTGTGCGGATCAGGCGGAGCACGGCCCGCACCTTGACACCGAGGGCGCCACAGTCGCCCAGGAACAGACCGCTGAGGTCCGGGCCGTAGTGGCGGAAGAATGGCCTGCCCCCGACGGTCGACCCGGCGCCGGTGGCGACGAGGTCGCCGCCGGCGAGCACCACCTCGAGCCCGAGCACGCTCTCCGCGGAGGCGCCGTGCTCCGCCGAGCCGAGCAGGATTGCGTTCTGTGACAGGCTGCCGCCGATCGTCGCGGCGCCTCCCGACAGCGGTCCCCAGAAGGGGGGGCGCACCCGGTGCGGCCTGAGGGCCTGGTGGAGGGCCTTCCACGTGCAGCCCGCCTCGACCACGACGTAGCCGTCGGCAAGGTTGACCTCGTCGATCCGGTCCAGCCGCCTGGTGTCGACCACCACCGACCTCGGCCGGTCCGGCAGCAGGCCGCCGGTGTAGGACGAGCCGCCGCCTCGGGCGATGACCGAGAAGCCCGCCGCGGTCACCGTCGCGACCGCACGGGCGGTCTCCTCCCGGGTGCCGGGGCGGACCACGAGGGCCGTGATGTGGTCAGCCGCACTGTAGATGTCCTGGGAGAAGAAGGCACGGTCCTGCTCGTCGGTCGACACGTTCTCGCCGCCGACGATCTCGACGAGTCGTCGCTGGAGATCCAGGTCGTCGCGCTGGTCCACCATGGTCGGACTCCCTCCCTGGTCGAAGCTCCCCGCGATCACCCCACGGCACCCGGCCGAGGCTCGAAGAGCTCGACCATGAAACCGGTCGGATCGAGCACCGTCAGCGCGCGATGGGTACCCAGCTCAGGGCTCACGAGCTCGATCGGTCCCGCCACCGGGGCGACGCCGGCCGCCGCCAGCCGCTGCGCCATGGCGTCGAGGTCGCGGACGGGGAAACTCCACATGGCGAGACCCCGGTTGGGCGGCCGCGGGTCGACGCCGGGACGGGGCAGGCCGAGGCGACCCTCGAAGTCGAGGAACAGGAGGTGGCCGAAGGTCGCGCCGTCGGCGTAGACGATGGCGAAACGGAACTCGGTCCCGTCCGGCACGCCGAGCGCCCCCTTGCTGCCGCTCGACCTGAACTGGCGGTCCGAGCGCACCTCGAGACCCAGGACGGCGGTGTAGAACTCGAGCACACGGTCCGAGTCGTTGACCACCTGGGCCGAGTACACCGGCCCTCCCCGCCCGGTCTCCGGGTCGACGGGGCCGAGCTGCGGCATGCCGTCCCGCCGGGAGATGAGCACCGCGTGCACGAACTCCGGCGCGTTGAAGATCGTCTCCTGGATGCCGTACAGGCTGCCGTCGGAACGGGGGATCTGGTAGTGGGACATCGGCATCAGCGACCCGTGACCCGACTGGCGCAGCTCGCCGTCCCAGGGCTCGAGCTCGAGGGCGGGGAACCCCATCGAGAACGGGCCCGGCTCCAGAGGATCCCAGGTGGTGTGGATCAGGGGAAGCGTCTCGTCCACTGCGAGGACGCGCACCTGGATGGTCCCGGGGGCGGCGGGCCGGTCCATCAGGTAGAGCTGCCAGTCGAGGCCCCGGGGCAGATCCCACAGGGTGCGCTGGGCTTCGCGGGCCTCGGCCTCGAGGGGAATCGGCCCGCGGACCCGCAGCCCGAGGCCGTCGCCGTAAAAGGCGGTGACGGCCGCCACGTCCGCCGTGCACAGGGTCACGGTGTGCAGCTGCCCGATGGGAGCGTCCTCGCCACCGGACCTCGGCGCCAGGGCGTCCACGACCTGCGGCGCCGCCGGCCCCTCGGGCGGCGGCGCGGGGCCGGAAGACGGTGCGCAGCCGAGGCCGACGACGACGACGACGACGGCGACCGCTGTCAGCGCGACGGACGCTCTCACCTGCTGGTACACGTGGCGCATCGGATCTCCCTCCGGGTCGTGCCGCCCCCGCCCGACCCCACGACAACCGGGCCGGCGTCGGCTTCGGTCCAGGCTCCGGCGGCGCCCAGGTGTCCTATGATTATGACAATAGCACAACTGGACGCCGCGACAACCCCGGCGAGGACGCCACCCGCCAGGGGGTCGCGCAGGAGTAGGTTTCGCGAGTGAGGGCATGCCGAAGATGTGGCGCAGATGGGATGCGGGATGCTCGACATACTCTTGCGCGAGCCCTAACATCACGTCGCATGACCAGGCTCCGACGCCCCCTCCGGCGAGCCGCGCACTGAGGCGCCCGTGGTCCGGCGCGTCGCCCTGCTCTACCTCGCCCTCGCGTCGCCGGCGGTGCTCGCCTCGTTCGTCGTGGGCGGCCCGGTCGCCGAAGTGCTGTTCGCGGCGCTGGCCTCGGCCTATCCCGTGGCCCTGATCGCCCTGGCGGTGGCCCGCACGGGGCGGCTCGGGCCTCTCTGGGCGCCGCTGGCAGTGCTGCTCGTGCTGCTCGTCGGCTGCACCGCGGCCATGCTCGCACTGCGCGGCAGGGTTCTCGAGGCGCCGTGGTTGGGCGGCCTGCCCCTGGCGGCAGCGATCCAGCTCTACGGCCTGTGGCTGGCGCCGCTGCTCCTGGTGGCGCTCGCCTACGCCCTGACCTTCGACCGCTACGAGCTGCCGGCCGGCGAGATCGAGCGCCTGGAGGCCCGACACCGGGACCGGTCGGAGGACGACCGGTGCTGAGGCTGGCGAGCCCGATCGTCGTCTGGACGGCCGCCGCCTACCTGCTGCTGGTCGTGCTCATCGGCATCTGGGCCGCTCGACGGACCCGATCGGCCCGCGACTTCTTCATCGCCGGTCAGAGGATCGGCCTGGTGGTCACGGCGCTGGCCACGATGTCCGCAGCGTTCAGCGGCTTCGTCTTCATCGGTGGGCCCGGCCTCACCTACGAGATCGGCCTGGCGGCGATGTTCATCTGCATCCCGGTCAGCTTCACTGCCGGCCTGCTGTGCTGGGTCGTCGCCAAGCGGCTGCGGCTGCTCGCCGCGGTGCGCGAGGTCTACACCGTGCCCGACGTCATCTTCTGCCGATACCGCAGCCGGCTCGCCGCCGGGCTCGCGGCGGCGGCGGTCGTCGTCGGCACGGTGGGCTATCTCGGCGCCCAGCTCCAGGCCCTGGGGATCCTCATCGAGGCGATCTTCGGTACCAAGGAGCTGCTCGGACCGTGGAGCCTGGCGGCCGCGATGGCCCTGGGGGTGCTGGTCATCGTCTTCTACGCCACGGCGGGCGGCATGGTGGCCGGGGTCTACACCGACCTCTTCCAGGGGACCCTCATGGTCGGGGCCGCGGTCGCGGTCTTCTACTACGCGCTGGCGGCCGGCGGCGGCCTCGAGGAGATGGCCCGCTCGATCGCCACGTCGGAGAGCTTCGGCCCCGGCCACCTCGACCCCCTCGGCGCGATCCCCGTCTTCACCGCCGTCGGCTTCTTCTTCGTCTTCGCCATCGGCAACCTCGGCCAGCCCCACATGCTCCACAAGTTCTTCATGCTCGACGACCCGCGCAAGCTCAAGTGGATGCCCCTCATCGTCGGCGTCACCCAGAGCCTGTGCGTGCTGATCTGGCTCGGCATCGGGCTCGCGGTGCCGGCCCTGGTGGCCGGCGGCCGGCTCGCGCCCCTCACCAACCCGGACGAGGCCTCGCCGGTCTTCCTCCTCGGCTTCACGCCGCAGGTGCTCGCCGGCCTGGTCTTCGCCGGCATCCTGGCCGCGATCATGTCGACCGCGGACTCGTTCGTGAACATCGGCTCGGCGGCGATCGTCCGCGACCTGCCGCGGGCCTTCGGCCGCCCGCTGGCCGACGAGCTCCTGTGGGGACGGGTGGCCGTTGCCGGCATCGCG
>CAZKKP010000007.1:0-2114 GCA_964553295.1 uncultured Thermoanaerobaculia bacterium
GAGACCGAGATGGAGAGGGTGTCGGAGGCGCTTCAGGCCGGCGCCGACGAGTACATCATGAAGCCCTTCAACAAGGACATGCTGGTCGAGAAGCTGGTCGTGCTCGGGCTCGAGCCCGTCGCCCCGGAGGGGTTCGCGTGAGCCGGACCCTCCGGGTGCTGGTTGTCGACGACTCGGTGGTGGCGCGTCGCATCGTGTCCGAGATCGTCGACGACGAGGAGGACCTCGAGGTCGTCGGCAGCGCGGCGAACGGCCGCATCGCCCTCGCCAAGTTGCCCCGGCTGAAACCTGACGTGGTCACCCTCGACATCGACATGCCCGAGCTCGACGGCCTCGAGACGCTGTCCCGGATCCGCGCAGAGTTCCCTTCGGTCAAGGTCGTGATGCTGTCCAACCTGACCGAGAAGGGCGCCTCGGCGACGGTGGAGTCGCTGTTCCGGGGGGCCTCGGACTACGTCACCAAGGCCTCCCGCATGGCCTCGGCCGCCCAGGCTCGCGCCTACCTGCGCGAGCAGCTCGTGCCGAAGCTCCGGGCGCTGGCAGGGGTTCCCCGATCGGTGCCCGCTGTGTCCCGCCCGAGGCCCGCACCGCCCCGGGTTGCGATGCCGGCAGCGAGCCGGGCGCCGATCGAGATCGTCGCGATCGGCGCCTCCACCGGCGGTCCGAACGCCCTGCAAGCGGTTCTGCAGGCGGTGCCGGGAGACTTTCCGGTGCCGATCGTCATCGTCCAGCACATGCCCGAGAACTTCACCCACTACCTCGCCGGGCGCCTCGACGGCAAGTGTTCGATCCGGGTCCACGAGGCGGCGGCCGGGGACCAGCTGGCGCCGGGCCACGCCTGGCTCGCCCCCGGAAACCGGCACATGGAGCTGAAGCGGACCGGTGACGGGCTCGAGATCGCCACCACGAGCGAGGCCCCGGTGAACTCCTGCCGGCCGTCGGTGGACGTGCTCTTCCGGACCGTGGCTGCGTGCTTCGGCGGCGCCACCCTCGCCGTCGTGCTGACCGGAATGGGACAGGACGGGCTCCGGGGCGCCGAGCTGATCCGGGCTGCCGGCGGCAGGATTCTCGTCCAGGACCAGGCGACCTCGGTGGTCTGGGGCATGCCGGGACAGGTGGCGTCGGCGGGTCTCGCCGAGGCGGTGCTGCCGATCGGCGAGATCGGCCTCGAGATCGTCCGCAGAGTCCTGGAGTCCCGGGCATGAACCAGTTGCCCGGCGGCCCGACCGACCTCGCCGGGGTCGACTTCGAGTACGTCCGCGGCCTGGTGCGCAAGGCCTCGGGAATCGCGCTCGACGAGGGCAAGGGCTATCTGGTGGTGTCGCGGCTCCTCCCGGTGGCCCGGCTCGAGGGTTTCGACACGGTCGGTCAGCTCGTCGCCCACCTGCGCTCGCGGCCGCACGGTCCGCTCCACCGCCGCATCGTCGAGGCCATCGCCACCACCGAGACCTCCTTCTTCCGCGACCACCATCCCTTCGAGGCGATCCGCCAGCAGGTCATCCCCGAGCTCGTCCGCTCCCGTCGGCGGACGAGCCGGCTCCTGACCATCTGGTCGGCGGCCTGTGCCAGCGGCCAGGAGCCCTACACCCTGGCCATGATTCTCCGTGAGACCATCCCTGACCTCGCCGCCTGGAAGCTGCAGCTGATGGCGAGCGATTTCTCGGGCGCCATGGTCGAGCGGGCGCGGCAAGGGGTGTACCAGCAGCTCGAGGTCAACCGCGGCCTGCCGGCCAGGATGCTGGTGCGGTACTTCGAGCAGCGGGACGGCGCCTGGCACCTCAAGGACGAGGTCAAGCGCATGGTCAGCTTCTTCCAACACAACCTCCACCACGACTGGCTGTCGATCCCCCAGGTCGACCTGGTGCTGCTGCGGAACGTCCTGATCTACTTCGACCTGGAGACCCGCAGGGAGATCCTGAAGCGGGTCCGGCGGCACCTGAAGCCGGACGGCTACCTGGTTCTCGGCGCCGCCGAGACGACGCTCAACGTCGACGACGGCTTCGGCCGCGTGCAGATAGGGCGCGCGGTCTTCTACCAGCCCAAGGACCGGGGAGGCGCCTGATGAGCCTGTCCGCTCGCGACCTGGAGACGATTCTCCGCACCATCTGGGCGAC
>CAZKKP010000007.1:2124-2418 GCA_964553295.1 uncultured Thermoanaerobaculia bacterium
CTCGCCCTAGACCGTGAGCCCTGCGCGGTCGACCTGCCGCTGTCGGTGGAGGGCACCATGACCGGGATCATCCAGATCTCGGGCGGCTTCACCGGGGCAGTGCACCTGACCTGCTCGCGGGGCGCTGTCCAGGCCGCCGCGGCGCGGATGTTCGGACAGCCGGCGAGCTCGTTGACCGTCGAGGACCTGCGCGATGCCCTCGGCGAGCTCGCCAACATGGCCACGGGCAACGTCAAGTCGCTGCTGCCCGGCGTCCACGGCGGCTCGCTGCCGACCGTCGTCGAGGGCCGCGAC
>CAZKKP010000007.1:2428-21997 GCA_964553295.1 uncultured Thermoanaerobaculia bacterium
GTGGTGCTGACCCACCGGGGCGAGCCGCTGTGTTTCGTGCTCTACGCCGATGTCGAGGCGGGGCGGTAGGGGCGCCCCGAATCGCTGCGCGAGTCGGGCTGTGGTGACCCTGACGGGGTGCTACGACCTTCGCATCTTCTCGCCGAGGGCCTCCATGGCGGCGTGGCGGTAGAGGTCGGACAGCGTCGGGTAGTTGAACAGGGTCTCGGCGATGGCGGTGGCGGTGGCCTGCGCCTGGAGGAAGGCCTGGCCGGTGTGGATCAGCTCCGACGCGTCCGAACCGACGATGTGCACGCCGAGCAGCACCATCGTTTGGGCGTCGAAGAGCAGCTTCATCAGGCCGCCGGTGTCGCCCATGATCTGGCCGCGCGGGTTCATGCCATACAGGGCGCGGCCGACGATGAAGTCCGCGCCGGCGGCGACGAGGGCCTCCTCGCTGTCGCCGACGTAGCTCACCTCGGGGATCGCGTAGATGGCGAAGGGCAGCGGCACGTCGGTCTGGTTCTTGACGCCCGGGAGATCGTAGGCGTGGCGGATGGCCCGCCGGCCCTGCTCCATGGAGGTGCTGGCGAGCGCCGGGTAGCCGATCACGTCGCCGACGGCGTAGACGTGGGACACCGCCGTCCGGTAGTGGTCGTCCACATCGAGGAGCCCGCGGGGGGTCGGCTCCAGACCGACGAGCTCGAGCCCGAGGTCTGCGGTGTTGCCGTCGCGGCCGACCGAGTACAGCAGCACGTCGGCCTCGAGAGAGCTGCCGCGCCGGGTCGTGCAGCGCACCCGCGGCGGCTCGGCGGCGAGGACCTCGATCCGCTCGTGGGCGTCGTCGTGCACCGTCAGCACGCCCATCCGCCGCATCTCCTGCTCGAGCCGGTCGGCGATCTCCCGGTCGAGGTAGGGCAGCAACCTCGACCGGGTGTCGACCAGGGTGAGCTCGAGGCCGAGGGCGGCGAAGATGCAGGCGTACTCGACGCCGATGACGCCCGCCCCGAGGACGAGCATCGAGCGCGGCATCCGCGGCAGCTGCAGGATGGTGTCCGAGTCGAACACGGCGTGCCCGTCGAAGGGGACGTCGGCGGGCCGGTTGGGCGAGGTGCCGGTGGCGATGACGACAATCTCGGCCGAGAGCACCATGCGCGGCTGGCCCGCCTCGCCGACGATCGCCACCCGGTGGGGGTCGAGGAAGCGGCCGTGGCCGTGGAAGACCTCGATCCGGTACCTCCCCAGGGAGCGGTTGATCAGCTCGAGCTCGCGCTGTCGGACCTGGCGCTCGCGCCACATGAAGTCGGCGACCGTGATCTCGTCGGAGACCTCGGTGCGGATGCCGTGGAGCTTCTGGCGGGTGTTGGCGAGCACGAACAGGGCGCTCTCGCGCAGGGTCTTGGACGGGATCGTCCCCCAGTTGACCGCGGTGCCGCCGACCACGTGCCAGCGCTCGATCACCGCCACCCGTTTGCCGTTGCGCGCCGCGAGGATCGCCGCTCGCTCACCGGCCGGCCCGCAGCCGATGACGATGAGGTCGTAGTCGTGGTCCACACGCACCTCCGCCGCCCTCTCCGGCGACCCCTCCGTGCAGCCGGATTCTATCCCGGTCCCATCGCCCTCCTCCGATCCCGTTCCCCCGACCGAACCGGTTTCCGAGCCCGATCTCGGATCCCGTTCCCGGACCGCGCGCGACATCCGGGGTCGGGCAGCAGGTCGCGGGCGGCAGGGTTCGGGATCGGGCGCGACGACCGTGGGCACTGGTGGGACAGGCCGGCGCTCTCGCGCGAACCCTCGATATTGAGAACGGAATGCAGCATGGTCAGCCGGGCGAACTCCAAGCGTCCTTCCTGAAGCTTCTTGCGGCATGTAAGAAGACACTGAAAGAGATCGAGTTCTGCCGGTTTCGACTTAGACTTGAACAAGTGCTCAGTTAACCAAAGTGACATAAGCTTGACAGCTCATTTTGAGACATCTAGCCTCGAGTTCGTGACCGCTCGGCGCTCCCACCGCACCCATCCCAGCCCCGGCCGCTGAAGCGATGCTGGCCGCCCTGGCAGGGCGGCGCGGTTCGAAGGGGAATCGGCGCCGACCACCGAAGGCGGGCGGCCTGTCTGCGGCTGTGCCTGGGGTGGGTTCGTTTCGAGATCGTCGATTTCTACTTCGTTGGGATTCAGGCTTCGAGAAGGTAGGGAGGTAGTGACCATGCACAGGAGACTGTGGTGGGCCCTGCTCGTCCTGGCAGCCGTCGCCACCGGACCCGTCGTCGCCGACAGCGGGTCGATGTGCGCCGACTGCCATGACGACGTGGCGGCCGACATGACCCATCAGATCCACATGCGGATCAAACCCTTCGAGGTGCAGGGGCGCGCAGTGGGCTGCGAGGGGTGCCACGGCGACGGCGCCGCACATGCCGAGGAGGGCGACGCGGCGCTCATCCGCACCTTCAAGGCACCGGACGACCTTGCGGTGTGCGTCGACTGCCACAGCGGCAAGGGACGGGACCTGCACGAGTGGCAGGCATCGACCCACGCCATGGAGGGGATCGGCTGCCTCGACTGCCACGGCGTCCACGTTGCCAAGGACCCGCTGGCGAGCTGCGCCGGCTGCCACCCGGCGGTCATGGCCCAGATGCAGCTGCCGTCCCACCACCCGGTGCGCGAGGGCAAGATGAGCTGCGTCTCATGTCACAACCCGCACCGCTCCACCGAGGCCATGCTGCGCACCGACATGCGGGTCAACGACCTGTGCTACGACTGCCACCAGTCGAAGGAGGGGCCGTTCATCTTCGAGCACGCCCCGGTGGTCGAGGACTGCCGGCTGTGCCACGTGCCCCATGGCGCGGTCGCCGACAACCTGCTCACCGCCAACGAGCCGATGCTCTGCCTGCAGTGCCACGAGGTCCATTTCCACGCCGGCCTGGTGAGCCCCGAGGGCCCGGTCGTCGTCGGCGGCACCGAGTTTCAGAACCCCCACGGCAGGCGCGGCATGAACCTCGCCTTCACCACCAAGTGCAGCCAGTGCCACTCGCGGATCCACGGAACCGACCTGCCGTCGCAGACCCTCACCAGCGGCGGTCGCGGCCTGACGCGATGAGGAAGGAGGACGGCGCCATGAAAGCCCTGCATCTTGTGCTCGCAGCCGCCCTCGTCGCCCTGCCGTACGCGGCCGCGGCGGACGATGGTGCAACCACCGGCTCGGTCGAGATCGGCGGCCGCGCGGTCGACGTCGAGGACTCCCCCGACCTCGCCGCCGAGTACCTCACCACCGACGACGGCGTGGTCTTCGACCTTTCGCTCGAGACCTTCCAGAGCTGGGGCGCGCTGGCTCTCGACGTGGCCTTCGTCGACTCGGACGACCAGAGTGGGGCCCTGCACTTCGACCTGTCCCGCATGGTCCGCTCGCACACAACCTACGACAAGCTGCTGCACCGACTCGGCGCCGACCCCCTGCACAACCTCGAGGCGACATCGATCGACCACAAGGTGGTCTGGCACGACAACCTCAGCCCCGGCGCCGAGTACGGCTACACCTACTCCGACCTCCGGCACCGCACCGAGATCCAGCTGCCGAACCTGAAGGCCCTGACTCTGGCCGTCGAGCTCCGCGACCAGCGGCGCGACGGCCACGTCCAGGCCTTCCACCTCTCGCACTGCGACAACTGCCACATCTCCTCGGAGGCCCACCGCATCGACGAGAAGACCACGGACGGCACGCTCGAGGCGCAGCTGGCCTTCAAGGGCGGCATGATCCGGGCCGCGGTGACCTCGCGCCAGCACGAGCAGGGCGTCCCCAACCTGATCTACCAGTACGACACCGCCCTCCATCCCGAGCAGCAGACGCCGGTGTTCGACAACCGGCTGCAGTACGACAGCGACGAGGGCCCGCTGGTGGTCGACCTATGGCCCGACATCGACAAGGACATCCTGCGGCTCGACGTGGCCATGGCCGATGTCGGCGGCTTCGCGGTCAAGGCCGGCGGCGTCTGGTCGGAGACCGAGAACCGCTACACCGGCCTGAAGTCCGACTACACCGGCTACGTCGTGACTGCGGTCCGCAAGCTCGGCGAGGACTGGCGGCTGCGCTGGCGCGGCCGGGTCTACTCGATCGAAAACGACGACGTGTTCGTCGACACCGTGGAGCGGGTGACGCCGGCCGGCCCGCACGCCGGCCAGACCTACGAGGACGTCTACGGCGTCAACTACGACTCCTGGCGGCTGTCGGCACTCAATCGTGACGCCTTCGAGTCCAAGCTGGACCTGTCCTACCGCTTCGGCGGCCGCGCCGGCACCTTGCGCTTCCTGTGGGACCACGAGACCCTCGACCGGGAGTACGCCGAGGTCGCGCCCGGCACGACCGACACCGCCAAAAACGTGCTCGGCGTCGTCTGGCGCGGTCGACCGAGCAAGTCCTCGAAGCTCGAGGCGGCGCTGCGCTACGGCGACGTCTCCAACCCCTACATGCTGGTCGACGGCGCCTGCTCGACCCTGGTGTCGGGGCGCTACACCGCCCCCTGGGACCCTGCGATTCCGCAGTACGACGACCAGCACCAGACCCGCATCGCCGACACCACCGCGTCGCCCGACGAGTGGCTCGAGGCGAAGCTGCTCGGCTCGGTGATGCTCGGCACGACCACGATGTCGGCGACCTACAGCTGGTGGGACGGCGCCAACTCCTCCGGCGACCTCACCGACTGGTCGCGCACCAACCAGACCCTGACCGCCACCGTGTGGTCGGCGCCGGCGCCGACCTGGGACTGGTACCTGGCCTACGCCTGGCAGGACTCGGAGGTGGACGCGCCGGCCTGCATACCCGTCTTCAACGGTTGAGCAGGCACCATTATGGGAGGCCAGGATGGCTTCTCTCGCAACCTGCTCGCCTACAGCTCGACCTCGAACACCGTGATGGCCGGCCTCAACCTGCACCCGACCGACAAGCTCGAGCTCGGGCTCGCCGTCACCTTCAGTGCCTCGGACGCCTCGCTCGCCCCCTTTGACCTGCCCGCGGACGACTACGTGGCGATCACCCCGCCAATGGTCTTCGACTTCAGCACCACGCACACCAACTCGGACCTCGACGTCACCCGGACCGAGGCCGAGCTGAACGCCAGGTACCGCTTCAGCGACCGTTTGTGGGCGCGGCTCGGCTACCTGTGGATCGACTTCGAGGACGACGCACCGTACCTTTACGACACCAGCGGCCGCGTCGACGTCGTCACCGCCGCCCTCGGCTGGGTCTTCTGAGCCCACGCGGCACCATCCCTCCAGGCCCCACCCCAGGGTGGGGCCTTTTCGTCTCTCAACCCCCTCAGGCCATGATGGTTGGAATGGGCGGGGCGCGGAAACAGCCGGCGGACGCCAGGCGTCGCGGAGCCCCGGCCGAGGTGGCGATCTGCACTGCGCACCGCCCCCAGAGCGGGCGCCTCGCGCGGCTTCACCCTGGTCGAGGTGTTGGTGGTGGTCGCCGTCATCGGCGCCCTGGCCGCGATCGCGATGCCGGACCGGGTCATCAGGTTCGACTATTGAGGAAGTTCTCACGTGCCGCCGACCCCCGAGCGCGGGTCGGCGAACCCGGCCCTCACCGAGCCTGCGACACCGCTGCACCTCGCACCCCATTGTCCCTGGTGACGCCTACAATGTCGGGCCGGACTGGAACGGCCGGTAGCGCTCCGAGGGAAGGCCACGATGATCAGCGCCGCTGCGACGCTCGGACACGACCACGACCCCCGCCGACGCCCGGCCTGCGGCCTCCACCCGAGGAAGCCGCGCCGGTGAGCCTGCTCGAGGTGCTGGCGATCGCGGTCGGCCTGGCCATGGACGCCTTCGCGGTCTCGGTCGGCGCCGGCGCCGGCGGACACGTCGGCAGGCCCCGCGCCGCCCTCCGCCTCGCCTTCCATCTCGGGCTGTTCCAGGCGCTGATGCCGGTGCTCGGCTGGTACGCCGGCATCCGGGTCGCCTCGGCGATCGCCGCTTACGACCACTGGGTGGACTTCGGGTTGCTCGCGGCGGTCGGCGCCCGCATGGTCCACAGCGGGCTGCGGCCCCGGGGCACGAGCACGGGGCCGCCCGCCGACCCCTCCCGCGGCCTGACCCTGGTCGCCCTCAGCGTCGCCACCAGCCTCGACGCCTTCGCCGTCGGCCTGAGCCTGGCCATGCTCGGGATCGCGATCTGGCAGCCGAGCGCCGTCATCGGGCTCGTCACCGGCGCCCTGTCCCTGGTCGGCATCGTGATCGGTCACCGCCTCGGCCGGCACTTCGGGCCGTCGGTGGAGATCCTCGGAGGTCTGGTGTTGATCCTCATCGGCCTCCACATCCTCGCGCAGCACCTGCTCGCGACGTGACGCCGGGCGGCGGGACAATCCGGACGCCGCCCGCGGCCTGCCGCCTGATCCCGGATCCTGCGCGCGCTCCGGCAGCGAAGTCTGCGCTCGGGCTCGGGGACACCCGCAGCTGGAACCCCCTGGCCCGTGGATCCGAGCCGGCGGAGGGGGGGCTCGAGGACCAGAAAGGGGCTCGAGAGGCTGGCCGACCCGCTGCTATACTCCAGCCCGAGCAGACGAACACGAGACGACACCGACCCCAGGGGGGTCCGCGAAGGGAGAGCTGATGAGCGACCGAATCTTCATCGCCCGCGACGGTCAGCAGCAGGGCCCGTTCTCACTCGACCAGGTGCAGCAGATGGCCGCGAGCCACGGCGTCACGCCGGACTCCCTGTGCTGGTTCGAGGGCCTCGACCAGTGGAAACCGCTCGGCCATGCTCTGCCCCAGGCATTCCGGTCCGAGGCCACCACCGCCCTCCCCAAGGAGGTCGTCGCCCCCGCCCCCGCTCCCGCAGCCGCCGCGGCGCCCACCGCCTCCTCCAGGCCCTCGTCCCCTCAGCCGCGCGCCGCGACAGCGGCAGGCGGAGGCGTCCGCGTCACCGGACCCACGGGAACGGTGATGGAAGTGATCGACACCGAGTACTACAAGCTGCCCAAGGTGACCATCGCCAACGGCGAGGTGGTGCTCGAGGCCGGCGCCCTGCACTACATGCGCGGCGCGATCACCATGGAGTCGGCGCTGCCGTCGGTCGGCGGCTTCCTCAAGTCCAAGCTGACCGGCGAGAAGGTGGTCAGACCGCGCTACCGCGGCACCGGTGAGATCTACCTCGAGCCGACCTTCGGCGAGGTCCAGGTCATGGAGCTCAAGGGAGAGACCTGGATTCTCGACAAGGGCGCGTTCATGGCCGCGGAGCCGACGGTCGAGATCGGCATGTTCACCAACAAGGCGATCACCGGCCTGTTCGGCGGCGAAGGGTTCTTCCAGACCCAGATCTCGGGCGCCGGCTGCGTCATGATCCACGCCCCCGGACCGCTCGAACGCCTGGAGCTGGTCAACGACACCCTGGTCGTCGACGGCTCCTTCGCGGTCGCCCGCACCGCCGGACTCGAGTACGCCGTCGAGCGCGCCACCAAGGGGATCTTCAGCTCGATCGCCTCGGGCGAGGGCCTGGTCAACACCTTCCGCGGCACCGGTACGGTGCTCATCGCACCGGTTCCCAACCGCTTCCTCACGATGATGCGGGAGTTCGGCGGCCTCCGCGCCCTGCTGTCGGCGGGCCGCAAGTAGGAACGAGGAGAGGAAGGACGTCTCTCGCTGACGTAGGAGTACCCTGCTTCGACCTCGAAAAGCGCCCCAGCGGCGCCGGGCACCCACTCCGGTCCTGGCAACCGGCGCCGCGCCGCGGCGGCGGGCGACGGCGCCTCAGATCACGGTGCCGTCGGGGATGACCGCGTTCTTCGGCACGACGACGATGCCGTCGCGGATGACCCAGCCGTCGCCGTCCGCTTCCTCGAGGCCGCGGTCGTTGACCAGACGGACGTTGCATCCGATACGAGCGTTCTTGTCGATGATCGCGTTTTCGATGACGGTACCTTCGCCAATGCCCACCGCTGGCGCCCCAGGCCCGGGATCGGGGTAGTGGGAGTCGACGCCCATCACCAGGGTGCGCCTCAGCTCGGCGCCGTGCACCGAGCTGCGCAGGCCGATGATCGAGTCGACGACCCGCGAGCTCTCGACCAGCGCGCCCTCGCCGAGCAGCGATCCGTCGAAGCAGCAGTCATACAGGCGCGCCCCGGGCAGGTAGCGTGGCCGGGTGTAGAAGGGCCACTCGGGGTCGTGGAAGGTGAAGCGGGGGTTTGGCTGCACCAGGTCCATGTGGGCGTCGAAGAAGGCGCCGATGGTCCCGATGTCCCGCCAGTAGCCCCGGAAGAAGTGGGCCTGGACCCGGCGCCGGCCGACCTCGTGCGGAATGATGTCGCCGCCGAAGTCGACGAGGTCGTTGTCGAGGGCCTCCAGCAGGGCGTCGGTGCGGAACATGTAAATACCCATCGAGGCGAGGTAGGGCTGGCTGCTGTCCACGCCCTTGGCCTCCAGCAGCTCGGCCGACACCTCCATCCCCTGGCGGGCGGCGGCGGTGGCCGGCTTCTCGCGGAACTCGAGGATTCGTCCTGAGCCGTCGACCCGGGCGGCGCCGAAGCCGGCGATGTCCGCCTCGGAGCACGGCATCACCCCGATCGTGATGTCGGCGCCGTTGGCCTCGTGGTCGGCGAGCAGCTGCTGGTAGTCCATGCGGTACATGTGGTCGCCGGCCAGGATGAGCACGTTGTCGCCCCGCAGCTCGTCGAAGATCCCCAGGTTCTGGCGCACCGCGTCGGCGGTTCCCTGAAACCACGAGTGGCCGGAGGGCGTCTGCTGCGCCGCGAGGATCTGGACATAGCCGCGCGAGAAGGCGTCGAAGCGGTAGGTTCTGCCGATGTGGCGGTGCAGCGACACCGAGTTGAACTGGGTCAGCACGTACATCCGTTCCATGCGCGAGTTGATCGCGTTGGAGATCGGGATGTCGATCAGTCGGTACTTCCCGGCGATCGGCACCGCCGGCTTCGAGCGCTTCTCGGTCAGCGGCCACAGGCGCTGACCGCGCCCGCCGCCGAGGATCACCACCGTCACCTTCTGTGCCAGGTCGTCGAGTGTGCTCACCGCGCCGCCCCCTGAAGCAAGCTCCCCGCAAGTGTAACGCAACCGGGATCTTTGCGAGGCATGGCGTGGTAAACGTCGTGAAAAACCGCGCCTCAGAGGCCGCGAGCCCACTCCGGGCGCAGCAGCGACTCGTCGCGGGTCTCGAGAGCCCGGCGCAGCAGCTCGAGGGCGGGCTCGCGGTCCCGGGGCAGCCGCAGGGCCAGCGGCAGGTAGTTCGAGGCGTGGTTGGCGTGGAACGGGCCGCGGTAGCCCTCCATTCCGGCGAGCATCGTCTCCAGCTCGGCGAGCAGACCCCAGCGGTCGGGCATCTCGACCCGGCCCGCGGCGACCGCCTCGGCAAGGGGCGTCCCCGGGACCACGGTCGTGGTCAGGGCGGCGGCGTAGGTCGGCGCCGCCTCGACCAGGAATCGCCCGGTGGCCTCGGCGTGCCGCGCCGAGCCGTGCCTCCCGGCCACCCCGAGGAGCACCATCACCGAGAGCTTGATGCCGGCCTGCCGGACCAGCCGGCAGGCCGGGAGCTGCCGCTCGACGGTGGCGCCCTTGGCGATCGCCCGGAGGGTCTCCCGGTCGCCGCTCTCGACCCCGAAGTAGACGATGCCGAGGCCGAGATCCCGGAGCGCCGCGAGGTCGCCGGACCCCTTGCCGAGGATCGCCCGGGAGTCGCCGTAGATTCCCACCCGCTGCACCCCGGGCAGCTCACTCCTGATCGCCTCGAGCACCGCCACCAGCACCTCGGTGGGCGCCGCCAGGGCGTCGCCGTCGGCCAGGAAGACCCGCCGGACCGGCCCGACGACCCGCGCCGCGTCGTGGATCTCCGCCACCAGCTCGTCGACCGGCCGCACCCGGTAGCTCTTCATCCGGTACATGGCGCAGAAGGTGCAGCGATTCCAGGAGCAGCCCACGGTCAGCTGCAGAATCAACGACCCCGCCTCGGAAGGCGGCCGGAACATCGGCTCCTCGTAGCGAATCATCCGCCCCAGGCTAGCAGAGCCGCCTCAGTCGACGAACAGCTCGGTGAAGCGGAAGGCGTCGCCGTCGAAGAGGCCGCGGTCGCTGAGCTTGAGGTGCGGGATCACGAGCAGCGACAGGAAGGACAGGGTCATGAAGGGCGCCCGCAGCGGCGAGCCGAGGCGACGGGCGACGTCGCCGAGGCGCTGGTATCGGCGGGCGACCGCCGGCCCTTCGAGATCGCTCATGATCCCCGCCACGGGCAGGGGCAGCACCTCGAGACTGTCCGGGCCGGCGGCGGCAAGGCCACCGCGGTGCTCGATCACGGCGTTGACCGCCGCCGCCAGCGCCTCGTCGGACGCGCCGACCGCGACGATATTGTGCGAGTCGTGGGCCACCGAGCTGGCCAGCGCCCCGGTCACGAGCCCGAAGCCGTGGACGAAGCCGAGGGCTGCCGGCGCCTCCCGGTAGCGGTTGACCACGGCGACCTTGAGCAGGTCGCGGGCGGGATCGGCGATCGCCGCCCCGGCGGCCACCGTGGCGTCGAGCACACGGCGCTCGGTGACCAGCGAGCCTTCGAGCACGCCGATGGCCTGAGTGCGGCGGCCGCGCGCCGGGATGCGGAAGGCCGCGGGCGCCAGCGGCACGGTCAGGACGAAGCGGTTCGGCGTCGATACCGGCACGCGGGGGATCACACCGACCCCGTCGGCCACCACCCGACGGCCGCCGACCCAGGATTCCAGGACGCGGAAGCTCGCGAGGTCGTCGACCACGACCAGGTCGGCAGGGTCGCCGACCTGCAGCAGCCCGACGTCGAGGCCGTAGTGTCGTACCGGGTTCAGGGTCACCGCCCGTAGCACCGCCAGAGGGTCGTAGCCGACGGTCATCGCTCGCCGCACGACCCGGTCGAGATGGCCGCGCACGAGGTCGTCCGGGTGAAGGTCATCGCTGCCCAGCATCACCCTGTCCGGCGTCTCGCCGAGGAGCGGGGCGAGGGTCTCGAAGTCCTGCGCCGCCGATCCCTCCCGGATGATGATCTTCATCCCCAGCCGGATCTTCTCCCTCGCCTCCTCGAGGCTCGTCGCCTCGTGGTCGGTGGTGATACCGGCGCCGACGTAGGCGGCGAGGTCGGCGCCGGAGAGCAGGGGCGCATGGCCGTCCACGGGCTTGCCGACGCGACGCGCGGCGGCGAGCTTGGCGGCAACCTCGGGGTCGCCGTCGACGACGCCGGGGTAGTTCATCATCTCGGCCAGGAACAGGATCTCCTCCCGCTCGAGCAGCGACTCGACCTCCGCCGAGGTCAGCACCGCTCCGGAGGTCTCGTGCGGCGTCGCCGGTACGCAGGACGGCGCGCCGAAATTGAGCTTGAACGGCACCGCACGCCCGTTCTCGATCATGAAGTCGACGCCGACGAGGCCGAGCACGTTGGCGACCTCGTGGGGATCCGAGACCGTCGCCACGGTGCCGTGGCGCACCGCCTGCCGGGCGAACTCCGACGGCGCCAGCATCGAGCTCTCGACGTGGACGTGGGCGTCGACGAGCCCGGGGACGACGGTCGGACGGCACGGCCCGGAGGCGTCACGCACGACCGCTGCGACACGCCCTCTCGCCACCACGACCCGGCCGCGAAAGACCTCTCCCCGAACTACGTCGACGACGCTGCCGGCGATCTCGAAGGACCCGCCTTGCCGCATGACCACCTCCGGTCGGGCCTCTGTACCACGTTCGGCTCCCAAGTCCAGCCATCGTGCGGCGGTCCTCCGCTACAGGCCCACTGAAACGGCTCTCCGAACGTCGCCTGGCGCGCCGCCGCAAAGCTCGGGCTGCCCCTATGTGCCGCCGTGCCTCTGTGGTTCAACCTCGTGCGTTCGGGCTGCGGGCCTCGCCTGCACTGCGGAGGCGTTCCCACAGGCGCTCCCGTGACGCCGTGCGAGGTTCACCACGCCGATGACGCAGCGGCGACGGGTTCGGGGTATGGTTGCACCGGGCCCTACCTGGCCGCAGGAGCGACATGGACCATCCATCCCATACCCGTCCGGCCGAGTGCGGGCGTTCGCACCCGCTCGGCGCCACCCCGAACCCCGGGGGAGTCAACTTCTCGCTGTACTCCCGCCACGCCTCGTCGGTCGAGCTGGTACTGTTCGACGGCCCCGAGGACCCGGCGCCGATGCGGGTCCTTGCCCTCGATCCGCATCTCAACCGGACCTTTCACTACTGGCACGTGCTGGTCCCCGAGGCGGGGCCCGGCCAGGTCTACGGCTGGCGGGTTCGCGGACCGAGGAGCCCGGCGAAGGGGCTGCGGTTCGACCCGGAGAAGCTGCTGCTGGACCCCTACGGCCGTGCGGTCGTGGTGCCGGCAGCCTACGACCGCCAGGCCGCCTGCGCCCCAGGCGACACCACCGCAACCGCCATGCGCAGCGTGGTCGTTGACGTGCGCAGCTACGACTGGGAGGGCGATGCCCCACTGCGCCACCCCTCCGAGCAGACGGTGATCTATGAGATGCACGTGCGCGGTTTCACCCGCCACCCGAGCTCGGGGGTAGACCCGGCGCGACGGGGCAGCTATCTCGGCCTCGTCGACAAGATCCCCTACCTCGTCGACCTCGGCGTCACCGCCGTCGAGCTGATGCCGATCTTCCAGTACGACCCCTTCGAGGCCCCTCCGGGCCACCGGAACTACTGGGGATACAACCCGGTGTCCTTCTTCGCGCCCCATGTCGGCTACGCCGTCGGTCGCCACCCGCTGGCGCCGCTGGACGAGTTCCGGGACATGGTCAAGGCGCTGCACCGGGCCGGGATCGAGGTGATCCTCGACGTGGTCTACAACCACACCGCGGAGGGCGACCACACCGGCCCGACCCTGTCCCTGCGCGGCATCGACAACCCGACCTACTACCTGCTCGACACGGACCGCACCCGCTATACCGACTTCACCGGCTGCGGCAACACCCTGAACGCCAACCACGCGGTGGTGCGGCGGATGATCCTCGACAGCCTGCGCTACTGGGTCGAGGTGATGCACGTGGACGGCTTCCGTTTCGACCTCGCCTCGATCCTCTCGCGCGACGAGCAGGGCCGGCCGCTGCCGAGCCCGCCGGTCCTCTGGGACATCGAGACCCACCCGGTGCTCGCCGGCACCAAGCTCATCGCCGAGGCGTGGGACGCCGCCGGGCTGTACCAGGTCGGCACCTTCATCGGCGACCACTGGAAGGAGTGGAACGGCCGCTTCCGGGACGACGTCCGGGCTTTCCTGCGCGGCGATCCGGGCACCACCGCGAGCGTGGCCGCCCGCTTCGTCGGCAGCCCCGACATCTACGGCGCCGAGCAACGCGAGCCCGAGCAGAGCGTCAACTTCGTCACCTGCCACGACGGCTTCACCCTCAACGACCTGGTGTCCTTCGAAAGGAAGCACAACGAGGCCAACGGCCAGGACAATCGCGACGGCGCCGAGCACAACCTGAGCGCGAACCACGGCGTCGAGGGTGCCACCGACGACCCCGAGGTCGACGCGATTCGACTGCGCAAGATCAAGAGCTTCCACGCCGTCAACCTGCTCGCACTGGGGGTGCCGATGGTGCTGATGGGCGACGAGGTCCGGCGCACCCAGAACGGCAACAACAACGCCTGGGTGCAGGACAACGAGACCAGCTGGTTCGACTGGGGGCTGGTCGCCCGGCACGCCGAGCTGCACCGCTTCGTCCGCGGCCTGATCCGCTTGCGGCTGCACCTGTCCGACGCCGAAGACTGGCGCGATCTGACCCTGTCCGAGCTGATCCAGGCCTCTCGACTGGAGTGGCACGGGGTGCGCCTCGGCCGGCCCGACTGGGGCTGGCACTCCCACAGCCTGGCGGTGTCGGCCACCGGCCGCCGCCACCGCTTCCACGTCCTGCTCAACGGCTGGACCGAGCCGCTGACCTTTGAGCTGCCGCCGATCGGCCGATCAGGCAGCAACGCCTGGCGACGGGTGGTCGACACCGCCCGGCCGGCGCCGGACGACCTCGTCGACCCGGCCGAGGCGCCCACGGTCACCGGCACGAACTATCGTGCCGCGCCCCACAGCCTCGTGCTCCTCGTCGCCACCCGGGGCCGCCGATGAGTCGCATGCGAGGGGCGGGCGATCCGCTGCGTTGACGCTCCCCGGAGGCTGGTCCATACTCGGGGACACGGCCGCCGGGATCTCTCTCGGGCCCGCGTCGTCGGCCCTCCAGGTGGACGTCGCAGCCTCCCGTCGGCCAGAATTGCGCACCGGCTGCCATGGGGGGTCTGATGGAGTACCGACGCTACTACCGGGTTTTCCAGGCCATCGGCGAGGCCCTCAACGCACCGCTGTCGGGGATCCAGATTCTCGAGCGCACCGCCGCCGCCATGGTCACCGAGCTCGGGCTGAAGAGCTGCCACTTCCAGCTCCTGAGCCGCGACGGCAGGCTCCTCGAGCAGGTCGCCTCGGCCGGCCTGAGCCGCGAGTTCCTCGACAAGGGCCCGGTGGAGGCCGAGCGCAGCACCAACGAGGCGCTGCAGGGCAAGGTCGTGGCGGTTGCGGACGCCCCCTCGGACGACCGCGTCCAGTACCGCGAGGCCTTTGCCCGGGAGGGCATCGCCTCGATGCTCACCGTGCCCCTGGCGACCCGCGGGCAGGTCATCGGAGTAATGCGGGTGGCGACCGCCGAGAAGCACGTATTCAGCCCGGAGGAGGTCGAGTTCCACACGGTCGCGGCCCTGCTGTGCACCAGCGCCGTGACCCACGCCATGTTCCACTCGATCCTCCACCGCGTGACCGACGCCGTGCGCTCGAGCCTCGAGCTCGACGAGGTGCTGTCCACCATCGTCCGCGCGGTGACCGAGGAGCTGCGGACCCGGGGCTGCTCGATCCGGCTGCTCGACGCCCGCGGCCAGCGGCTCGAGCTCCGCGCCTCCTTCGGGCTCAGCGACCGCTACCTCGAGCGCGCCTCGGCCCAGCCCGGCCCGGGCGTGAAGAGGGCGCTAGAGGGCGAGCCGGTCGCGATCCTCGACGCCACCACCGACCCGCTCGTCAGCCACCACGACGAGGTGGTTCGCGAGGGCATCGCCTCGATGCTGGTCCTGCCGCTCACGGTCCACGGTCAGGTGATCGGCGTGCTCTCGCTGTACACCAACCGCCGCTACGAGTTTTCCGGCGACGAGACCGACCTGATGCTGGCGATCGCCGAGGAGTGCGCCCTCGCCATTCGCAACGCCCAGATGTTCGCCGCGGTGAAGCGCCAGTACGAGACCATCGTCGGCGACTTCCACCAGTGGTTCGACCACCACCACACCGGACCGGCGCGCCCCACGGGCTGACCACGTCACCCGAGAGCGAGCCCGAGGCGCACGAGCCTGGTGAGGTGTCCGGGCTCAGGCCGTCATCCCCCGGACCGGCACCACTGGACATCCCTGCGGCTCGATCTCGACACCGCTCGGGAGTTCGAGCTGCGGGTCGATCTGGCGCAGGTCCTCCAGCGTGGTCGCGAGCAGACGGAAGGCAACCGAGCCGTCGACGCCGCCGCGGAGCGGCTGACCGGTGAGACCGAAGTCGCACTCGCCGAGTGCCGTCTGCACCACGAAACGGGGCAGCTCGCGGCCGCTGCCATGGCGGCGAAGCGCCGTCGCCAGGTCGATCACACGGCCGACCGCGACGGGATGGTCCACCGCCCAGTCCGCCTGCAGCGGATGTCCCGCCAGCACCAGATGGTGGACCTCGATTCCCAGTCGCCGGCAGCTGGCAGTCATCGCCAGGAGATCGTCCTCGCGGTCATTGAGGAAACTGAGCAGCGGAATCACGGCATAGACCGCCACCCCCCTCCTGCGCAGGCGCCAGACCGCCCGGGCGAGGCCATCGCCGAGCTCGCTGGGATGAAGCACGACGAGCTCGATCTCGAGGCGCAGCGGCCGGGTCACGCCGTGCCGGCTCAGCGAGCCGATCCTCGCCGCCACGCCGTCGGTGAGGATCGTCGGCTCGGTCACCAGACGGCGGCTGCGGATTCGCAGAGCCGTGACGTGGGACACCTCCGCCAGCCGCCGGGCCACCTGCTCGACTGCGTGCAGTGAACGCACCGCGTCGCGGTTGGAGAACACCACGACGTCGGTCACACGGCGGTCGGCTACGATCGCTTCGAGGTCGATCCGAGGCCTCCCGTCGGCGACGCCGAGGTCGAGCTCCATCCGCGTCCGGTGGACCCGGAACTGCCCCGGCGAGCCAACCGGCACCACCGGCGGCGCCCCCGGGCCCTGGCGGACGAGTGCCAGCCGCCGCAGCTCCTCGAGCCCCGCTCGGGCCTCGGCAGCGGGGAAGGCATCGTGGGAGATCGCACCCCGGCTGAAGCCGTGGTTCTCGCGCCCACCGATCAGCCAGGCAGGATCTCCCGCGTCGACCCAGAAGCGGGCGTCCAGCGTCCCCTCGGAGTTCGGCCGGGCAACTCGCGACAGATCCAGAATCGGAGCAAAGGCCTCGAAGTACTCGCTGGTGTAAGGCGTGCGCAGCCATAGGTATCGGGGGTCCTCACTGTCCGGCCCGACCGCCCAACCGCTTGCGCCCCAGTCGATCTTGCCGATCGAGGTGGCGGTGCACAGGTGCGGCACGGCACGGTCGGAAAGCTGCGCTCGAAGGTGACCGAAGGCCCGGAAGCCGTCAGCGAGGTTCGATCGGTAGCGCCGATTGCCGGCAAGTGGGCTGCAGGGCATGAAGATGTAGTGCAACTCGGCGCCGGCGCCGCGCAGCAGTCGGAAGAGCTCCGCGAGCTCGGGGCCGCGATCGTTGCATCCGCCGAGAAACGGCGTCTGCACGTAAACCCCGACGCCGCGGCTGGTGAGCTCCGAGATCACCTCCAGGGACTGCCGCGACACCTCGTCGGGGTGGATGAAATGGGTCGCCACCTCGAGCCTCTTTCCCTTGTGCACGAGCTCGAGCTGCTTGCGTTCGAGCCAGTGGATCCACCAGCTGTCGCGGAGGCGGAACAGCGCGGGGTGGTACGCCAGGGAGCGGGTCGCCAGGCGCAGGGTCTCGACGTGGGGAATGGACGCCAGCCCGTCCACCGCCCAGGTCAGCGTCGGCCGGTTCATGAACGGGTCGCCGCCGGTGATCACGATCTCCTTGATTGACGGCGACTGGCGGATGTACTCGATGCCCAGCGAGACGTGGCGTTGGGTCGGCGCCTTCTGGGTGCGACACTCCTTGTGCTTGCGGAAGCAGAAGCGGCAGTACACCGGGCAGCTCATGTTGAGCACGAAGATCACCCGATTGCGGTACGTCTGCTCGATCACGCCGCGGTGGAACTGGCCGACCCAGGTGTGAACCAGGCCGTCCGGGTCGAGTTCTTCAGCGAACGGCAGGTACTGCCAGGCAACCGCCGGCGACAGCCGCATTTGGCGCAACACGTGCGCGGACAGGCGCACCGGGTACTGGTCGAGCACCTGCTGCAAGGCCGCGCGATCGGTCTCGGGAACTCGCAGATTGGCGAGCTTCTCGAGACGCGCCACGCGCTTGACATCGTGCAGCTCGTCGCCGGGGAGGAGCTGCTCGAGGACCTCCAGTGCCAGGGCCGCCGGCAGCTGCACACCAGCGAAGACGAGGTCGGCCGGACGCTCGCTCGAGGCCACCGCGAGGCGGTCGACGAGCTCGGCGAGGAAGCCGAGCGGGTGCCCCGGCCAGTCGACCAGCTCGAGCAGCCGACGAAACCGCTCCTCGCCGTCGCCGTCGCCGAGCCGTTCGACGAACTCCGGCGCGACCAGGGGTTCCGCGGCGTAGAGTTCGAGGAACTCGACGACGACTTCGCGTAGTCGCTCGAGGTCGACCGTGGCTCGTTCGCGGGAAGGTGCGAACTCGACCGTTCGCAGGACGGGTTGGGGTTTGATGGCCACCTCCAACCGACCCGGGCCTCAGGGGACGCGAACCGGCCCTTTCCCTCAAGCCTGTCAGGTCCGGCGCCGATTCACGGATGCACGACCAGGGTCCGGTCCTGCTGCCAGTCGGGCCAGCGGGCGACGTCCAGGTGCAGCGACACGGTCCAGCGCAGCTCGTTGTCCGAGGCATGGAACGACGGCGGCGCGTCGGCCGGCAGGGTGAAGGCGTGCTCGAGGTGGAAGGGCAGCCCGGCACTGAGCTGGCGGCCGGTCGCGAGCTCGACCTCCTCGACGTGGACGGTGTGCCGGTAGGTCTTCTTGCTGGTGCCGGAGCCGCGCACCACCTTCTCCTCAGCCTCGAGCTTCAGCACCGCCCGGTTGAGCCCCGCCTGCTGCCGGGGCTGACAGGAAGCGCGGACGCGGACCCTGTCGCCGCACCGTGCCGCCGTCGGCTCGACCTCGAGGACGACGTCGCCGAGCTTCTTCGCGGCAAGCCTGTTGCGGACCAGCTTGGCGACGGCGAAGCCGGCGAGGGCGAGAATCGCCGCCCCGAAGAGCAGCCACGGCACGGCGTCACCCAGGTCTTCGGTGCCACGGGCGACGCTGATCGCCTTCCAGATCCCGATCGCGGGCACTGCCAGGAAGGGTGTGAAGAACAGGATCAGGCAGCCGATGCCGAAGGCCCAGGCCCGGGTAGTGAGCTCCGGCGACGACCCGGCCCCGGCTTCGGCTCCGCCGAGCCGCTGGCGCAGCGCCTCGGGCAGCAGCTCGGGCCGCGCCACCGCCGCCAGCGGCTGCGGCTCCGCGTCGGGCGACGGCCGCAGGCTGACGTCGAGCTCCGCCTTCGGGTCGAGCTTCCAGGGCACGTCCGCTCGCGCCCGCACCAGCCAGCCGACGTTGAGCAGTTGGCCGTGGTAGGTGAAGGGCCCGTGCGGCAGCTGGAGGTCGAAGGGGTAGCGCGCCACGGTTCCCGCCGGCCATTCGCCGCGAAACACCTCGGCCGAGATCGGCGTGCCGCGGTCGGTGTTGCCCTTGCCGTGGGTCTGCCAGAGGCAATCGACCACGAGCCCGTTGCAGGTGATGTCGCGATCGGTGCGGACCTCGACCTCACCGCGGACGGTCTCGCCGCCGAGGAAGTCGATCCTGCCCTTGTCGAGGTGGAGCGTCAGGTCACACGAGCCCATGGCGAGCCTCCGTCGTCGGCCGTCAGCGCGGCCTGGAAGATGTCGTAGAGGTGGTCGAGCAGCGCCCGCAGGTCGTCGCCGAAGCGGGCCACAAGTCGCTCTGCGGTGGCGTGGTCCAGGGCGGGCAGTCGGCAACAGCCGTCCGCTGCCCACGCGAGCCGGTTGGCGACGATCGCACGCAGCCCGTCCGAGTCGAGTCCGGAGATCACGCGCGTACCCCCCGCGAGCCCCGCCGCTTCGAGCTCCGCCCCGAGATCCTCGTGACTGGCCACCGCCAGGCTCGAGCCACGCCGGGAAGCCTCACGGAACAGCCGCCGGCGCCGACGCCACGGCAGCCGCTGCGCCTCGTCGAGGCGGAGAGCCAGCGGCACGCTCACGAGGTCCGGAATCGCCGGCAGCGGCCCGTCCTCCGGGAGGTAAACATAGGGCGAGCCCGGGAACGCCGCCCCCAGCCGCGCCAGTCGCGCCGTCTTGCCTCGCCCGGCCTCTCCGAGCAGCTGCAACGCCGCCGACCCCGCCCCGAGATGGGCCGCCACCGCGTCGATCTCCGGCATCACCACCAGCGCCCCCGCCTCCTCGCGCGGTGG
>CAZKKP010000007.1:22007-25245 GCA_964553295.1 uncultured Thermoanaerobaculia bacterium
CTGCGGCGAGAGGCACCAGCCGATGGTACCAGCCGCAGCCGGCGAGCAGGCTCGCCGGGAAGCGCTCGGCGAGCTGGAGCATCGCCAGGCCCCGCCCGCAGCCGACGTCGAGCACCCGGATGCCTCGCTCGAGACGGTCGACGAGGCCCGGCACAAGCGGCAGGATGTGCGATTCGAGGGCCGCCAGCACGGTCATCGCGCTGTCCTCCGCCATCACCTCATGGAAGCGGGCGTAGCGCTCGTAGGGCACGCCGCCGCCGCGCCGGAAGTACTCGACACCGTCGCCGACATGCTCATCGTCCTCTTCGAGGGCGCCTTCGTCATCTCCCGCAGCACGCCGGGGCCGGGCGTGTTCGCCGCCCAGCTGGGCGCCTACCGCGCCTTCCTGCAGCTGCTCTTCGACGCCACCGGCGCGGCCTGAGGAGGCCCGGACGAGCCCGACCGCGGCTGCCGGTCTCCTTCACCCGGAACGCCAGCAAGCCAGTGCCTCGTCCCTCGTGTTGCTCCCGCGTCCGACATGCATCCCTCTTGCGGTGATTCCCGGCGGAGTCCAGCTCAAATAGTCCTCATAGATGAACTTGGCACACTCTCGCAGAATACGTACCGCCTCTTTGTGCCTCTGTGCCTCTGTGTTGAAGAGCCCGGCGGTTGCCTTGTGGGCAGGCCCGCGCTGGGATTCTCGGCTCGCTGCGGGCCGAGACCGCCGGGCCGCCGACCCGACGAGCAAACGGGGGAAGGCGCATCGTCTGCATTGGCACGCAGATATCAATGCCCCATAGTATGCTTTGAGGTACAGACGCATGAGAACGACGCTGAACATTGACGACGAGGTCCTGCAGGCGGCGATGGAGCTCTCGCAGGGCCAGACGAAGACCGAGGTCATCAACGAGGCGCTGCGGCGCCTGGTGCGCGCGAAGCGACGACGACGGCTCCTCGAGCTGCGCGGCAAGGTCGAGTGGCAGGGCGACGTCGACCAGCTGAGGAAACGCTCGTGAGGGTCCTGGTCGACACCTCGGTCTGGGTGGATTTCCTCAACGAGCACCCGAGCCCCGAAGCGGAGACCCTGGTCCGGCTCATCCGTGAGGAGGCCGACGTGCTCACCTGCGGAGTGATCGCCGCCGAGGTGCTCCAGGGCATCCGGCGGACGAGGCACCTCCCCGAGATCGAGCGGCACTTCCTCGACATGGAGTGGCTGACGCCGCGGGAACCCGACACCTACCTCGAGGCTGCAGAGCTCTACCGGAGGCTCCTCTCGAAGGGGGTGACCATCCGCTCGACGATCGATTGCCTCATCGCCCGGCTCGCCGCCGAGCACGATGCCCTGCTGCTCGCCAAGGACCGTGATCTGAAGAGCATCGTCGAGTCGGGGCTGCTCGACCTCCAGGCCCTTCCGGTGCCACGACCCGGGGTGACGTGAGGCCGGCCGGATGGCGGCACGAACTCGGGTTCCCCCGCCCCGATCTAGGAGCCTGTCGGGGAAACGCGCCGGCTGCGGCTCGCGCTGGCATCCCGCTGGCGGCGTCAGGCTTCACGACCCGTCCTCAACGTAGCGCGACTACGCCTGCGGGCGGCTCGCTCGCCTTCCTTGCCAGCGAGCGCCATCGCGACCCTCGCTTTCGTCGATTTCTCCGACAGGCTCCTAGGGAGTCAGCGCGAAGCCGTCGCTGACCGGAATCGCGGCTAAACCGACCTCCTCCGCCACGAGCCGCGCCTGAAGAGGATCGCGGCGACCACCGTCATCAGCGACTCGGCGACCAGGATGGCGAGATAGACGCCCCGCGGCCCGAGCTCGAGGCCGTAGGCCAGGGTGTAGGCCAGCGGAATCTGGAACAGCCAGTAGCAGCCGAGGTTGACCCAGGTCGGGGTCATGGTGTCGCCGGCGCCGTTGAAGGCCTGCACCAGGACCATGCCGAGGGCGTAGAAGCCGTAGCCGTAGCTGACGATGCGTAGGCAGTCGGCGCCCGAGGCGAGGACCTCCGGGTCGCTCGAGAACAGCCCCACCAGCCAGTCGGCGCCGGCGACGAAGCCGATCGCGATCGCCACCAGGAAGGCGACGTTGTAGCGGCCCGCCACCCACACGCTGCGGCTAGCCCGGTCGGGGAGCCCGGCGCCGAGGTTCTGGCCGACCAGGGTCGCCGCCGAGTTGGCCAGCCCCCAGGAGGGCAGCAGGGCGAAGATGATCAGCCGGATCGCGATGGTGTAGCCGGCCACCGCGGCGCTGCCGAAGCCGCCGACGATCCGCACCAGGGCGATCCAGCTCGCGGTGGCGATGAGGAACTGGAGCACGCCGCCGACCGACACCCGCACCAGCCGGCCGAGCACCGCCGGTCGCAGCCGCAGATCGGCGAGACGGAGGCGGATCCGGCCGCGCCCCCGGGCGAGGGCGACGACCTGGTAGAGCACGCCGCAGCCGCGGCCGATGGCGGTGGCGATCGCCGCCCCCTCGAGGCCGAGCTCGGGGAACGGCCCGAGGCCGAAGATCAGGCACGGGTCGAGCACGATGTTGACGCCGTTGGCGAGCCACAGCGCGCGCATCGCCAGCGCCGCGTCGCCGGCGCCCCGGAAGGCGGCGTTGACCAGGAAGAGCAGGGTCACGGTCACCGAGGCGCCGAGCACGATCCGGGTGTAGCCGGCGCCGACCTCGACCAGCTCGGGGGCGCCGCCCATCAGGCGCAGCAGATCGCCGGCGAAGAGCGCCCCGGGCAGCCCGATCACGGCCGCGGCGATGAGTGCCAGCACAATCGCCTGCACCGTCGCCTCGACCGCTCCGTCGATCCGGCCCTCGCCGACCCGCCGGGCGACCAGGGCGGTGGCGCCCATGGCGAGCCCGCCGGCGATCGCGTAGACCACGGTGAGCACCGCCTCGGTCAGACCGACGGTGGCGATGGCGTCGACGCCGAGGCGCGACACGAAGAAGGCGTCGGTGAGCGCGAACACCGACTCCATCACCATCTCGAGCATCATCGGGATGGCGAGCAGCAGCACCGCCCGCCCGAGGGGCCCGCTGGTGACGTCGACGCCGCGTCCGGCGAGGGCCTCGCGGAGGAGCCCGAGCCACCCGCCACGGACAGGTTGGGGAGTGACGGCGGTGTCGCCGGGAATCGGAGCGGGCTCTGGCCGGCTCGGCGTCTTTGTTCTGTCAGGCATGTCAGCCACGGGAGCCTCCGAGCAGCGTCACGCTGCAACCCGACTTTGACAGTTGCGGTGCCATGGCGGCTCTGTATTGCGGCTTCCCGTC
>CAZKKP010000008.1:0-11753 GCA_964553295.1 uncultured Thermoanaerobaculia bacterium
GCGCCGCCCGGATGCTCACCATCGACCTGCACGCCGCCCAGATCCAGGGGTTCTTCGACATCCCGGTGGACCACCTGTACGCGGCGCCGATCCTGATCGAGGCGATCCGCCGCAAGAACCTCGAGCGGCTGACCCTGGTGTCCCCTGACGCCGGCGGCGTCGAGCGGGCCCGGGCCTTCGCGAAGAGGCTCAAGGCCGACCTCGCCATCATGGACAAGCGCCGCCCGGAGGCCAACAAGGCCGAGATCATGAACGTCATCGGCACGGTCGAGGGCTGCGACTGCGTCATCGTCGACGACATCATCGACACCGCCGGCACCCTGGTGAAGACCGCCGAGGCCCTCGTCGAGCGCGGCGCCCGGTCGGTGTATGCCGCCGGCGTCCACCCGGTGCTTTCCGGCCCCGCTGTCGAACGCATCACCGCCAGCCCGATCGAGAAGGTGATGGTGACCGACACTCTCGTGCTCAGCGACGAGGCGGCGTCCTGCCCGAAGGTCGAGCAGCTGTCCCTGGCGGTGCTGCTCGGCGAGGCGATCCGCAGGATCCACGAGGGCGCGTCGGTTTCGAGTCTGTTCATCTAGCGCACTGAAGGAGCGAGATCATGACCACGACCATGTCCGAAACCCCTGACCTGGTGATCACCGTCCACAAGCGTGAGTCCCACGGCGGCTCGACCGGCCAGAAGCTGCGCCGCGAGGGACGCATCCCCGCCGTCGTCTACGGCGGTGACATGGCGCCCGACCTGATCGCCGTCGACCTCGAGTCCTACGACATCCTGATGCGCCAGGTGACCGGCGAGCACACCATCTTCCTGCTCAAGCTCGAAGACGCGACCGACGAGCGGCGGGCGATGATCAAGGAGGTCCAGCGGGACCCCATATCCGGCAAGCCGCTGCACGTCGACTTCATCCGCGTGATCAAGGGCCACAAGCTCAACATCGAGATCCCGGTCGAGCTCGCGGGCGACTGCGTCGGTGTCCGGCACGGCGGGCGAGTCGATTTCGTCTCCCGGTCGCTGAAGCTCGAGATCCTGCCGCGGGAGATGTTCGACAAGCTCACCGTCGACGTCTCCGAGCTCGACCTCGGCGACCAGGTGACCGTCGCCGACCTCGTCCCGATGCTGCCGCCGAGCGCCCGCTTCCTCGAGGAGCCCGCCCGAACGATCGTGGTGATCGAGGGTCCGCGCGACAGGCCGACCGAGGACGAGGAGGCTGCTGCCGCCGCGCCGGCTCGGGTCATTGACGAGGCCGCCGAGCCCGAGGTCATCCGCAAGGGGCGCGAGGACTCCGAGTAGCGGCAGGCGGTGGCCCCGGACCTCGCTCTGGTGGTCGGCCTGGGCAACCCCGGCCCACGCTATGGCTCGACCCGCCACAACATCGGCTTCCGGGTGGCGGACGAGCTCTCCGCCCGGTACGACGTCGACCTCGCACCCGTTCCCGGAGGTCTCTGCGGCCGACTCTCGGACCGGGGGTGGCTGGCCAAGCCGGGCCTGTACATGAACCGCTCCGGTGAGGCGACGGCAGCGCTGCTCGCCGCCCTGGACCTCGCCTCGGACCGGCTGCTGGTCGTCGTCGACGACGTCGACCTGCCGCTTGGCAGCCTCCGGCTGCGTCCGGCGGGCGGGCCCGGCACCCACAACGGTCTTCGCGATCTCGTCGACCACCTCGGACCTGGCTTCGCCCGCCTGCGCATCGGAGTCCGTGGCGCCGAGCCGGCGGACGACCTCGCCGCGTACGTCCTGTCGGACTTCGCGGCGGGCGAGCAGGAGGCGGTCGCCGTCGTCGTCCGGCTGGCCGCAGACGCCGTCGAGTGTGCCCTGTCCGACGGCGTCGCCGTCGCCATGAACCGCTTCAACCGACGACCGGCGGCGGACGCTCCCGATCCGGCGCCCGGAGTGCGCGGCAACGCGATCGAGACCGGTCCTACGTCTCCCCCCGAACGGTGAGAACCGGCGCCGGGCAGCGACGGACGACGCCCTCGGCCACCGAGCCGAGCAGCAGGTGTTCCAGGGCGGACAGGCCGCGCGTCCCCATGACGACGAGGTCGTGGTCGCCGGCGGCGTTGACGACAGCCTCGCGGGCCCGGGCGACGGTCACCCTGGTCGAGGTCTCGAGACCCGCCAGGGAGCCCGCCACCACGGCTTCGAGGGCCTCGGTCGAGCGCACTCGCAGTCGCTCGGTGAGTTCGCCGGGCAGCACGTCGACCGCGTAGAAGTCAGGGTAGACCACCGGTTCCACGGCGTGCAGCAGGGTCAACCCGGCCCCGAGATGGCGCGCCCAGGTCGCGGCGAGCTCGAGGGCGCGGCCCGAGTGTTCGGAGAAGTCGTGGGGTACCAGGAGACGTCGGATGGCGGTCGGGACGGTGGCGTCGGGGCGCACCGTGAGCACCGGTGCCGGAGCGCTGCGCACCACCTGGCCGGCGACCGAGCCGAGCAGCAGATGCTTGAGCCCGCGGCGGCCGTGGGTCCCCATCACGATGAGATCGCAGCCGGCCGAGGCCGCCGTCTCGACCACCGCCTCGGCGGCCGAGATCGCCCGCACCAGGTGGGGGACGACGCGGACCTCCCGGTCCCCGGTCGAAGCCGACTCGAGCGCCTCGCGGCTCGGTGCGTCCCCCTCGGCGAAAGCCTGCCGCATGGTCGCACGCTGCTCCTCGGCGAGGTGCGGATCCTCGAGCAGCACCCGCACGTGCAGCAGGTGAAGCTCGGCGCCGAAGCGACGAGCGAGGAGCCGGGCGAACTCGAGCGCGCGCGTCGCGGTCGGCGAGAAGTCGGTTGCGACCAGGATCCGGACGGGCAGCACGTTCATGGCAGCCTCCGGCACCAGTATAGTCTTGGCGTTCACGTGCGGACGAGGTACCCTGTCGTCGTCACACCAGTGGACGACGCCGCGCCGGTCGTTCGTTTCCGGATCTTCGGACGATGGCTGGCCTGGCGGTTGCCATCGGGATGACGTCAGCGGGGCGTGGAGGCGAGCATGGATGATCGGCGACGGTCGAAGAGGGTCAAACCCGACGAGAACCTCGTGGGAACCGTCAAGGCGACGGTGCCGGCGAGAGTGGTGGACATCTCTCCCTACGGCGCCCAGGTCGAGATCCCCTCCGCTCTCCGTCCGATGGTCGAGTGTGACGTCACCCTGCCGCTGGAACGCGGCCCGCTGCGGGTCAGAGCCCGCGTCCAGCGCTGCCGCGCCACGACGATGGAACGCTCGGCGACCGCCGGGCCGATGCTGATGTACCGCGCCGGTCTCGAGTTCATCGCGATCGACGAGGCGACTGCCGAGGTCCTGAGGAGCGAGTTCGCGCCGGCCACAGCGGCCGCCACCGACGGCAGGGCGCCGGCGAAGCCCCAGCGCACGGGACCGATCAAGATCCGCATCGACTCCAAGTTCCTGCGCGACCGGGAGTGACGCCTCAAGCCTGCCGGCTCGGGCTCAGCGCGCCCGAATCTCGCCGCTGATCTCACGCACCCGGGCGGCCAGCTCCTCGAGGTCGACGGTCAGCGGTCGACCGCCGCGGACCACCGACCGACCCCGGACCATGACGTGCCGGACGTCCGCCGCTCTGGCCGCGAACACGAGGTGGGAGAAGGGGTCGTACATCGGCTGGGCGTGCGGCCGGTCGAGACCCAAGCAGACGAGGTCCGCTTCCTTGCCCTCGCTCAGCGTGCCGATGCGGTGATCCAGGCCGAGCACCTCGGCGCCCCGGCGGGTGACCATCTCGACCATGGTGCGCGCGGGCAGCACGGTCGGATCGCCGGTCGTCACCTTGTGCACGAGGGCTGCAAGCTGCATGTCGCGCAGCAGGTCGAGAGTGTTGTTCGAGGCGGCGCCGTCGGTGCCGAGGCCGACCTTGAGGCCCCGCGCCACCATGGCCGGCACCGGCGACACTCCGGAGGCCAGCTTGAGGTTGCTCACTGGGTTGTGCGACACGCCCACCTCGAACTCCGCGAGCAGCTCGATGTCGGTCTCGGAAAGGTGCACGCAGTGTGCGGCCACCGTGCGCTCCCCGAGAACCCCCAGGTCGGCGAGGTAGGCCACCGGCGACATCCCCTTCTCGGCCAGCAGCTTCTCGACCTCCCAGCGGGTCTCGGCGAGGTGAACCTGGAGGGGGACTCCGGCGATGTCGGCGAGCTCCGCTTCGCGGACCAGGTTGGCGGCGCACACCGAGTAGGGGGAGTGCGCGGCCACCGAGGGCACGATGAGCGGGTGGTTGCGGAAGGCCTCGATGAGTTCCCGCTGCCGCTCGACCATGTCGTCCGGATCCGGGCAGCGGGGGGTCGCGAAGTCGATCAACGACTCGGCGACGACGCCTCGCATGCCCACCTCGGCGAGCGTCCGGGCGACGTCGTCGGCGAAGAAGTACATGTCGGTGGTGGTGGTCACGCCCGCGAGCAGCTGCTCGACCGCGGCCAGCCGGGTACCCACGATCACCGCCTCGCGGCTCATGTGCTCCCGCTCGGCCGGCCAGATGTGGTCCTCGAGCCAGCGGATCAGCGGCAGGTCGTCGGCGACCCCGCGAAGCAGGGTCATCGCCAGATGGGAGTGGGTGTTGACCAGGCCGGGCAGGACGATGCAGTCGGTAGCGTTGATCACCTCGCCGGTCGGCGCGAGCTCGAGCAGGTGCTCGGCGGGGCCGACCGCCGCGATCCGGCCGTTGGCGATGGCGACGGCGCCGTGCTCGATGGGCTCGGCGCCGGGCTCCATGGTGAGAACGGTGCCGCCGAGAACGACGGTCTCCCAGCTCGAGGTGTGGTCCATTGGCTTCTCCCCGGTTGCGGCGCCCGTCGGGCAGCCGATCACGGGTCGTGATTGTAGCTCGATCAGTCCTCGTCGACGCCTTCTTTGAGCTGCCGCAGCTGGCGGCGCTCCTGTTTCTTGGGGGCGCCCGCACCGCGCGGGCGCCGCGGCGGGGCCGCGAGGCGCTGCAGCCGCCGCAGCTCGATCTCCTCCTCGGAGGGCGGTGGGGTGTGGTCGAGATAGAGCTCCCGGGCCATGGCCTTCGGCAGGTTGGTCTCGGCCAGGCCGACCACCTCGAGGATGCGTCGCCTCCCGCCCGGCAGCGTGATCCGGATCTCGTCGCCGGGGCGCACCGCCCGGTGCGGTTTGCCGCGGTCGCCGTTGACCTCGACCCGGCCGAGCCGGCAGGCGGACTGGGCCTGGGAGCGGGTCTTGAAGATGCAGGCCACGTCGAGCCAGATGTCGAGGCGGACGGATGCGGGGTTGCTCATCGGCCGGGATCGCGATCAGCCCTGCGGCAGGTCCTTCGCCGCTCGCCCGACACAGTCGTAGGCGAAGCCGCGCGCCCGCACCCTGGCCGGGTCGTAGACATTGCGCAGGTCGACCAGCACCGGCCGACGGAGCGTCTCCCGCAGACGGTCCAGGTCGAGCGAGCGGAACTGGTTCCACTCGGTGACGATGACCACCGCGTCGGCGCCGGTTGCGGCGTCGTAGGAGTCCTCGCAGTACTCGACCCCGGCCGGCAGGACCTCGCGAGCGGCCTCCATCGCCACCGGGTCGAAGGCACGGACCCTGGCGCCGGCCTCGAGCAGCGAGCGCACCAGGGGGATCGACGGCGACTCGCGCATGTCGTCGGTCTCCGGCTTGAACGACAGCCCGAGCACCGCCACCGTGGCGCCGGCGAGCTCGCCCGAGAGGGCGTCGCGGACCTTGTCGAAGGAGCGAGCCTTCATGCGCTCGTTGACGCGCACGACAGTGTCGACGATCTCGAACGGGCGGCCGGCGGCGCGGGCGATCTCGGTCAGCGCCTGGGTGTCCTTGGGGAAGCAGGAGCCGCCGTAGCCCGGCCCGGGATGGAGGAACTTCGGTCCGATCCGCTTGTCCAGGCCCATCCCCTTGGCCACGTGGTGGACGTCCGCGCCGAGGCGCTCGCACAGCTCGGCGACCTCGTTGATGAAGGTGATCTTGGTCGCCAGGAAGGCGTTGGAGGCGTACTTGATGAGCTCCGAGGTTTCGACGTTGGTGATGACGAAGGGAGTCTCGATGAGGTACAGCGGCGAGTAGATGTCCTTCATGATCGCGATCGCCTGCTCGTCGCGGGCGCCGATGACGATCCGGTCGGGCCGCATGAAGTCGCCGATCGCCGATCCCTCGCGCAGGAACTCCGGGTTGGAGACCACCGAGAACGGGTGGCTGCCGTTGGCCCGCTCGGCGATCGTCCGCTCGATCAGCTGACCGGTCCCGATCGGAACCGTTGACTTGGTGACCACCACCTTGTAGCCGTTGAGGTTGTCGGCGATGGCCTCGGCCACCTGGATGACGTAGGAGAGATCGGCCGAGCCGTCGGGCTTGGGTGGCGTGCCGACCGCAATGAAGATCGCCAGGGCCTTCTTGACCGGCCCCTCGAGCTCGGTGGTGAAGTTCAGCCGGCCCTCCCGTGCGTTCTTCTCGACCAGCGCGTCGAGCCCGGGCTCGTAGATCGGGATCTCGCCCCGCAGCAACCGGTCGACCTTCGACACATCGTTGTCGACGCAGGTCACGTTCATCCCGAGATCGGCCAGGCAGGCGCCCGTGACCAGCCCGACGTACCCGGTTCCCACCACGCAGATCTGCATCGACCGCCTCCCAAGGCCCACAGGCCGGGGCGCATGGTAGCAAATCCGGGAGTTCCGGGCGCGGGAAGGGGATCGGGTCGTCGCGGGTGGCTTCGACTAACCCAGCTCGGCGAGCAGCGCCTCGACCGCGGGCACGAGCTCGGCGATCGGGGTCGGTCGCTTGGCGCCGTCGCGGCGCAGGGAGAGCTCGACCCGGCCCTCGGCGAGGCCGCGCTGGCCGACCACCACCCGGACCGGAAAGCCGATCAGGTCCATGTCGTTGAACTTGACCCCCGGCCGTTCAGGGCGGTCGTCGAAGAGCACGTCGACTCCGGCTCGGCGGAGCTCGACGTACAGCTCCTCGGCGGCGGCGACGACCTCGGGCTTGTCGGCGTTGAGCACCACCAGCACCACCTCGTAGGGCGCCAGCGGCAGCGGCCAGACGATACCGTTGTCGTCGTGGTTCTGCTCGATCGCCGCCGCCACAGTGCGGCCGATGCCGAGTCCGTAGCAGCCCATGATCATCGGCAGCTCGGCGCCCTCGGCGTCCTGGAAGCTGCAGGCCATCGCCGAGGAGTACTTGGTGCCGAGCTTGAAGATGTGGCCGACCTCGATGCCGCGGCGCTCGATCAGGGCGCCCGGGCAGCACGGGCAGGGGTCGCCGGCGCGGGCCAGGCGGACGTCGGCGACCGCAGACGGTGTGAAGTCGCGGCCGGGGACGACACCCACCAGGTGGCTGTCGAGCCGGTTGGCGCCGGTGGCCGCGACCGCGAGGGCCATCACCGTGGGGTCGGCGACGATCCGCATGCCGCCGAGCCCGACCGGGCCGGAGAAGCCCTGCGGCCCGCCGGTGACCTCGAGGATCTTCGCCTCCGAGGCGAGCTGCAGGTGGGTGCAGTCGATGTGGTTCTTGAGCTTGATCTCGTTGACCTCGAGGTCGCCGCGGATCAGCACCGCGACGAACTCCCGGTCGGTCTCGAAGATCAGGGTCTTGACCAGGTGGGCCGCGGAGACGCCGAGGAACTCGGCGACCTCGTCGACCGAGCGCAGGTCCGGGGTGTCGACCGCCTCCGGCGCCCCGGGCAGCGCCCGCGGCCACGGCGGCGCCGGCTCGAGGGCGCCGGTCGACGCCTTCTCCACGTTGGCGCCGTAGCCGCACGCCAGACAGGCCATGATGGCGTCCTCGCCGGTCGAGGCGAGCACCATGAACTCGTGTGACTCCGAGCCGCCGATGTTGCCGGTGTCGGCCTCGACCTTGGTGTAGCCGAGCCCGCAGCGCTCGAAGACCCGGCAGTAGGCGGCCTCCATTGCGCGGTAGGCGCGGTCGAGGTCCTCGGCGCCGGCGTGGAACGAGTAGGCGTCCTTCATGATGAACTCGCGGCCGCGCATCAGGCCGAATCGCGGCCGGATCTCGTCGCGGAACTTGGTCTGGATCTGGAAGAGGTTGACCGGCAGCTGGCGGTACGAGGTCACCGCCCGGCGGACGATGTCGGTGATCACCTCCTCGTGCGTCGGCCCGACGCAGAACTCGCGATCGTGGCGGTCCTTCAGCCTCAGCAGCTCGGGTCCGTACTGAAACCAGCGCTTCGACTCCTGCCACAGCTCCGCCGGCTGCACCGCCGGCAGCAACAGCTCGGCCGAGCCGGCGGCCGCCATCTCCTCGCGGACGATCGCCTCGAGCTTGGCGATCGACCGCCAGCCCAGCGGCAGGTAGTTGTAGATGCCGGCGGCGACCTTCGAGATCAGGCCGGCGCGCATCATCAGGCGGTGCGACACGACCTCCGCGTCCGAGGGGTCCTGGCGGAGGGTGTGGATGAAGGTCTGGCTCCAGCGCATGGTCACTCCGTGGTCGGTGGTAGCTTCGGGCTCAGGACGGTCGCGGCCCCTGGCGCAGCGCCCGGGTCGGTGAGGTGGCCTCGTCGAGCAGCGCGCCGAGGCGGCGGACGTGGTCGAGCATCTCCTGGTCGATGCCGCCGCTGGGATCCGGGCTCGAGGACTCCAGCGCGGCGGCGGCGCCGGCGGCGTCGCCGGCCGCCAGCCGGGCGACGGCGAGCTGGCGGACCATGCTGTCGGGGCTGCCGGTCTCGACCGCCTGCTCGAGGTACTGGGTGGCCTCCCGGAAGCGTCCCCGGCGCAGCGCGATCGCGCCCAGCGCCGAAAGAGGGTAGTGCCGCAGCTCCTTGGGCAGGGTCTCCAGGGCCTCCCGGGCGACCTCCCGGGCGTGCTCGAGATCATCGCCGAGCTCGAGCTCGACCATCGCCAGCTCGTAGGCGGCGAGGCCGCGGGCGAGTGGGTCGCGGCCCTCGACGACGAGCCGCGCCGCCAGCCGGCGGACCGCCCGTGGCCGGCCGGCCTGGCGCAGGGACTCCAGCAGGGCCACCACCGCGGCACCAAGGTAGGGGGACTCCGCGCCGGCGGTCCTGAGGAGCCGGTGGGCGCTGGCGACGGCGATCCGGGTGCGCCCGAGGGAGGAGGCGAGCAGCGCCACCTTGGCCTGGAGGGCATGCAGCTCCGGCGCCGCCCGCCCGGCGGCGAGGAAGAGCTCGAGGGCACGTTCCGGGCGGGCCTGCTCGAGGGCGCTCTCGGCGCGGGCGACGGTGCGCGCGACCTCGGGCGCGAGGTCGCGCGGCGGCTCGACCCGGAGCAGCCGCACCGTCTCCTGGTACTGCAGGCGATGGGGGTCGAGCTGCAGCACCTGCTGGAAGGTCTCCAGGGCCAGCCGTGCCCAGCCGCGCTTGAGGTAGGCGACGCCGAGCTGGTAGAGCGCTTCCTCGGACTCCGGCCGGAGCTCGACCGAGCGGCGCAGGACCTGGATGGCCCGGCCGGTCTGGCCGAGCTGGAGGCGGCAGGTGCCGAGCAGGTAGAGGGTCTGCGGCGACTCCTCGAGCTCGAGAGCCTGCTCGAGAAGGCTTGCGGCGAGCGCGTGGTTGCCCAGAGACAGGGCCATGGCGCCGAGGATGAACAGCGGCAGGAAAGAGCCTGGCGCCAGCCGGCGCGCCTCCTCGAGGTGGCTCGTCGCGGCCTCTGCCTCGCCGAGGTCCGCGGCGATCGCCCCGAGGTAGACCAGGCTCTCGAAGTGGGGACCGCGCAGCTCGTGGACCCGGGAGTAGGCGATGCGGGCGACCTCGAGGTCGCCGCCCTCGAAGGCAATCTCGCCGATGAAACCCCACAGCTCGTCGTTGAGCGGCGCCAGCCGGGCGAGGTCGGTGAGGAGCTCGTCGGCGGCGGTCGGGTCAGGCGAGAGTAAAGCGAGCTCGAGGGCGCGCAGCTTGCGCCGGAAGTCCGGCGAGGCGTCTCCCTGGTGCGCGGCGAGGGACAGGATTCGGCCGGCGCGACTCTTGAACCGGCGGGACAGGTCGCGGGTGCGCAGCTCGTGGTCGGCAGCCCGTTCCCAGCCCTCGACCACCTCGATCCGGGAGACGATGCCCTGGGCCTCGAGCAGGGTGCCGAGGGACTGCACGCCGGCGTGGGCGACGGTCAGATTGTGCTCGAGCTGGGCGAGGTGGGCGGCGGTCGCGGCGAGCGCGTCGGACAGCTGGCGGACGCTGTCCTCGAGCGTCGAGATGCGCTCCAGCAGGTGCTCCTCGAACTCCTCCTGGGCCTCGAAGATGGCTTCGTCGGAGAGGCCCTCCGCATCCTCGTCCACGACCCCGGAGACCACCATCAGGCGGTTGCCGCAGCGCTGGCAGCGGTCCTTGCCGTCGGGGTTGGCGGCGCCACAGAGCTGGCAGAGCACGGCTCAGCTCACGCCGACGACGTCAGTCGCGCAACCGGGGTCACGACCACCGGTCGGGCAGGGGGTCAGGGCATCCATCGAACCTCCGGGATGGCGGCCTCCAGCGGGGGGAGCCTACCCAGCGGGCAGCGCACCGTCAAGGCGCAACCTTCCGTTGGCAGCCGTCTCGAGGCCTGTCGCGCCGGCGCTCTGCCGGTCGCCGGCCGGTCACAGCAAGGCGTCGAGCTTGGCCGCGAGGGTGTTGCGGTCGGCGCTGGCGGTGCCGACGATGCGGTCGACCACCTGACCGTCCTTGACCAGCAAGAGCGTGGGGATCGCCTGGATCCCGTAGCGGACCGCGGTGTCGCGGTTGGTGTCGACGTCGAGCTTGCCGACCACGACTTTGCCGGCGTAGTCGGCGGCGAGCTGCTCGATCACCGGGGCGACCGCTCGGCACGGGCCGCACCAGACCGCCCAGAAGTCGACCAACGCGGGTTGGTCGGCCCGCAGCACGGTGCTGTCGAAGTTCGCGTCGGTGATCTCGATCGCTTGACCCGCCATGGGCAATGCCTCCGTCGTCCTGCCTCGGGAGTGTCGTGCGGCGCCCCCGAGCTGCGGCCTCATGGTACACCATCGCGCCCGGCGGCAGGATGTCAGACGAGCACCGGACGGGTCTCGGGCAGCGCCTCGAACTTGTCCTGCAACCCCTCGGCCAGCGCACGGAAGATCTTGTTCTTCTTGGCCTTGGCCAGACGGTAGGCACGTACCAGGTCGAGGATCAGGATGATCCTCACGCAGTCGCAGTCGAGCTCGCCGAAGCGGTGGGTGCCGATCCGCTCGAAGCCCAGCACCCGGGTGTGGAACTTGAGCGGGGAGTGGGGGTCGCCGTCGTAGACGTCGGTGATGAAGTGGGTGTAGCCCCGCTCGACGACCTCGGTGACCGCCGCCTTCATCAGAGCCAGGGCGACCCGGGTCGCGCTCCGGTGCTCGGGCAGGATCATGAAGCGTCCCACCTCGACCCAGCGGGCGCTGCGGGCCGCCTCGAGGTTCATCGGCCGCTCGATGGTGACCTCGAGCTCGGCGGGGAGCTCGATCGAGAAGTCGTACCACAGGCGGAGCACGCCGGCCGGCTCGCCGCCGACCCGCACCAGGAACCACGACACCCGGTCGGAGGTCGACAGGGTCTCGGCGATCTCCTGCTCGGGGTCGCGGACCCAGCGCTTCTCATCCTGATAGACCTGTCGGATCACCTCGAGGGCGGCGAGGCGATCCGCCGGCTCGAGCACTCTGACCGTCGAGATCTCAGCTGACGTCATGACACACCTCCATCGCTCCGCACGCGCCCGGCGCGGTCTCAGTCGGCCTCCAGGCCTTGCCGCACAAGGGGCCGAGCGCGCCCATCACCCGTGTCTCCATGGCCGAACGCAGCTCGGGCCACGGCATTCCGGCCGCGCCGGCGGCCCGCTCCCGGTCGAGGTCGACCGGCTC
>CAZKKP010000008.1:11763-16495 GCA_964553295.1 uncultured Thermoanaerobaculia bacterium
CTCGCCGATCCGCATGACCATGCGGCCGACGTGGGGTACGCGGTCGGCGCCCGCCGCCGCCGGGAACTCGATTCCCACCGGGACCACCGGCGCCTCGCTCCGGCTCACGATCCGGGCGAGGCCGGGGCGGACTCGGCCGAGCTGTCGCGGATCGGGGTGGCGGGTCCCCTCGGGGAAGAGGCCGACGCTCCGCCCGGCGGCGAGCAGCGCCACCGCCTCGTCGATCGCCGAGCGGTGGAGCTGGCTCTGGCGGAAGCCCTCGCGCCAGCGCCAGCGCGCCGGCTTGCTGAACACCGGGATCGGCTCGACCTGGCGCATGACCCAGCCGATCACCGGCAGCTCGAGGAACATCCAGTCGATCAGCATGTGCACCAGTCGGCCTCGGCGCAGCGCGACCAGCAGGGCCGGGATGCCGACCGACTCGAAGGAGTTGTTGTGGTTGAAGACGAACAGCGTCGGGTCGGGGCTGGCGGCGGCTCGCTCGCGGTTCTCGACCCGCACCAGCGGCCCATACAGGGCGATCAGCACCCGGGCCGCGAGACGCCGGCTGCGAGGCTCGAGGTGCGGCAGCGGGCTGCCCAGGGAGATTCGGGAGAGGTCGGCGGGTGGGCTCATCGACATGGAGAGGATGTCGCGGTGGTGTGAGCCGGGGATGAAGTGGCGCCCGGCGTCGCTCCGAGGTCCTGCCGGACCAGCTCCGCTGTGCGCTCGCCGTAGAGCACGGCGTAGTTCTGGCCGCGGTCCTCCGGGAAGATCTGGGCCATGGTGCACAGGTACAGACCCTCGACCGGGGTGCGCATGTCGGGGAGGAGGGCGCGGTAGCCGCGGGTCACCACCGGCTGTGCCGAGTCGGCGCGGAAGTGGTGGCTCGCCAGGATCCAGGACGGGTCGAAGGCCGGGTTGACCCGGGCGAGCGCCGGCAGGTAGTGCTCGAGCACATCGCGCTTGCCGGCGGCATACAGCGGATGGTCGGTGAACAGGTAGTTCGAGATGTACAGGATGTGGCGGCCGCCGTAGCGTTCCCGTGGGATGTAGTTGGTGTGCTCGATGAGGCCGCCGAAGGGCATGTCTGGATCGGCGATGTTGAGCCAGTAGTAGGGCGTGAGCGAGCGTTCGAGCACCAGCACGGTGCAGATCGCGCCGGTCGAGCGCAGGCCCGCCAGGCTCTGCCGGTGGTCGTCCTGGAGCAGGTGGCCGGCGATCTCGAGGTAGTCGGAGACCGGCACCGCGGCGACCACGGCCCGAGCCTCGACCCGGCCGCTCCGGGTGCTCACGACGAAGCCATCGCCGGCCCGGTCGACTCGCCGGACCGGGTCGGTGAGCTGCAGGCTGCCGCCGCTGGCCGTGATCCGCTCCTCGAGCGCTTCGACGAGCCGGGCGAAGGAGCCGCGCAGGTAGCCCAGGCGCTCGCCCAGGCCGCTCGCCGAGCGTGAGCGACCGCGCAGGTAGAGCTTGCCCCACAGCCAGACCATGGCCACCTCCTCGGCCATGTCGGCGAACTTCTGCCCGAGCAGCGGGCCCCACACCGTGCGCCAGATGCGCTCGCCCTGGTGCCGCCGGATCCAGTCGGCGGCGGTGACCGACTCGAACCGGGTCGGGTCGTGGCAGTGCTGCAACCACAAGGTGGTGAGGACGAAGCGGACCTTGTCGCGGAGGGTGAGCGGGCGGAAGCGGAGCAACGACAGCGGCGTGCCGAAGTCCCACAGCCGACCCTCGGTCCAGATGCCCATGCGGGAGGGCAGCCACTCGATGTCGCCCGCAAGCCCGAGTTCTTCGGCGAGCCTGACGTAGGCCGTGTCGGTGGTGAAAAGGTGGTGGTAGAACGCCTCCAGCGGCTCGCCACCGACCTCGAAGACCCGCGCCAGTCCACCCGGCCGTGGGTAGCGCTCGTAGATCCTCACCGGGTATCCTGCCATTGCGAGCCGCAGGCCCGCGGTCAAACCGGCCAGGCCCGCCCCGACGACGACGATCTCCTTCATGGCGCCACGCTATCCCACCCTCCGGTCTCCGTCAAAGCGGGCGGCACTGTTCTACGCGGCTTACTTCGGGGTGCTCGGGGCGGTGCTGCCGCTGCTCGGACCGTGGCTCGCCGACCGCGGGGTGGGCGCCGTCGGCGTCGGCCTGGCCACCGCCGCCTTCTCTCTCGCCAAGCTCGTCTGGGCGCCCTGGGTGGCGGCCTGGGTCGACCGCGGCCACTGGTTGCCGCGGCTGCTCGCGCTCCACCTGGCGCCGTCGGTCGTGGCCGCATCGCTGCTGCCGCTGTTCGACGGCGTCACCGCTGTGACCCTCGCTTTACTGGTGATCGGCATCGGCTACGGCACGGTGCTGCCGCTGGTCGAGGCGACGGTCCTCGAGGAGCTGCCGGCGTCCGGGTACGGCGCCCTCCGGCTGTGGGGCTCGGTCGGCTTCGTCGTGGTGGCCATCGCGGCGCCGCTGGTGCTCGGCGAGCGGGTCACCGCCTGTTTCCCAGTGCTGCTGGCGCTGCTCCTGGTCATCCTGATGCTCGCCTGCCGGCCGTACGACCGGCCGGTCAACTCGCATGACCGCCCTTCTCAGGCCAGCCTCCCGGCGGCGGCCTGGCTGCTGCTCGTGGTGCTGACCCTCCACCAGGTGGCGCACGGGCCGTTCTACGCCTTCCTCTCGGTACGCCTCGCTGATGCCGGCTGGGCGTCCTCGACGATTGGCGCCGCCTGGGCCCTCGGGGTGCTCGCCGAGCTGCTCGCCTTCTCGTCGAGCGCCGCCCTGCAACGCCGGCTCGGTCTGGCCCGGCTGCTCACCCTGGCGCTCGTCCTGACGCCGCTGCGCTGGCTGCTGCTGGCCCTGCCGGCGACGGCGCCGGTGGTGGTGCTCGCACAGCTCGGCCACGCGGCCACCTTCGCCTTGGCCCACGCCGCCGGCATCCAGCTGGTGCAGCGCAGCGCCCCGCCCGGCGCGGAGCGACACGCCCAGGCGCTCTACTCGGGGCTGGCCTTCGGGCTCGGCATCGTCGTCGGCACGGCCGTCGCGGGACCGGCCTACGCCTGGCTCGGCGGGGCCGGGAGCTTCGCCTGTGCCGCTGCGCTGTCGGCGGCGGTGGCCGTCGCCTGGCTCAGCATCGCCCGGCGCTTCCGCGAGCCGAGCTGAGAGGACGGTCCGCGGCGGGTCGAACGGGGTTCAGAAGATCACGTTCTCGACGTAGAACCTCTCCACCGAGGTCCGCTTCTCAACCAGCGTCCGGGAGAGTTCGGGGGTCAGACGGAAGGTCCCGGCCGGCCGGCCGGAGGTCTGGACCATCTGGAGCTCGACCGCGGCCGGAGCGACCTCCGGCTGCAGCTGGTGGATGATGACGAAGGCCTCGGTCACCACCTGCAGTGCGTGGAAGACCTCGCGCTGGGAATCGGTCACCGCCTGGACGAACAGGAACTCCGGCCGTGTCCCGGTGCTCGTCCGGTACAAGTAGAGGTTCTTGTCGTCGAAGATCTTGGTGAACGCCCTCTCGACCCGCGTATCGTGGTAGGGCTGGCTCTGCAGCTTGATCCCGGGGGTCGGCGTCGGGGTCGGCGTGATGTTCGCGCCGAGCTCGGCCGAGCCGCGGGTGTCGAGGGTGGCGAAGTGCCCGAGGGAGCGCTTGGGCGTCGGCGTCGGAATCGGTGTGCCGCCCACGGTCAGCTCCTCGATGAGCAGGGCATCGCCGAGGCCGAGCTGGTTGTAGCGCTCGGTCTCGATCAGGTCGACCTGGCTCAACGGGTAGCTGGTCATGGTACCGGTCACCAGGGTGATGATGGCGTTCTCGCCATCGATCCGCATCGCCTCACGGCAGCGGATCTTGTGCCCGTTCTTCAGGATGACGACATAGCCGTCAGCAGCTGAAACGGCGGCGACGGCGAGCAGCAGCACAACAGCCACGATCGTCCGACAGCGCATGGCGGCCTCCAGTCCGGTCCTCGATTATAGCCGACGGCGTCGCGAAACCGTTGCCGACTCAGCCGGTCGGCGGCAGGACTGCGACCAGGCTCACGAGCTGGCTGCGCGAGCCGGCGCCGGTCTTGCGGTAGAGGTTCTTGACGTGGTCCCGGACGGTGTGTGGGCTGATACCGAGCTCGGCGGCGACGCGCCGGGTCGAGAACCCCTCGAGCAGCAGCCGCAGCACCTGGGACTCGCGGTTGGACAGGCCGTAGCGGCCGGCGAAGCGGTCGATCGCCCGGCCCGGGCTCGGGTCCGTCCGCTCGAGCGTCACCAGCACACCCTGGCGGCCGGCGTCCGGCCCGGGACCCAAGTGCGAGATCTCGTAGTCGACGACGGTTCCGTCCGACAGCTGCAGCTTGCCCCGGTGGCCGGGCGCCGCGTCACCCGCGGTGGCGAGCTCGTCGGCCATGCGACACAGCCGTCCGATCAGGGTCGAGCCGTCGTGATCCGGACTGACGACCTCGAGCTGGGTCTCGGTCTGCTGCGACAGCAGCCGGTCGCCCTGCGGGTTGGCGTAGACGATCGCACCGCTGCCGTCGAACAGCAGCGAGGCCCGGCCGCAGCGGTCGAGCGCCCCGAGCAGCAGCCCGGCCTGCTCGCCGAGCCGGCGAACCTCGAGGATCTTCTCCAGGGCGAGGGACGCGAGGCCGAGCACCTGCTCGGCGGCTGCGGGCTCGGCGCCGAGGCGGAGCACCGCCTGATGCCGGCCGTCGAACCCGAGCCGGGCCTCCCAGACGCGGTCGGCGACCGTGCCGAGCCGGTAGCGGCGGGAGGCGCCGCTCGCATC
>CAZKKP010000008.1:16505-25145 GCA_964553295.1 uncultured Thermoanaerobaculia bacterium
CAGCTCGAGCTCGATCCAGGTCGCGCCGCACACGCTCGCGACCCCTTCGAGTAGACGCAGGACGTCGGAGTCGTCGGTGTCCGGACAACCGGAGGGCCACAGGACGAGGCGCTCGTCGTCCATCGTCCGCTTCATCTTACCGCGGAGGCGCCTGCAGACGCCGGCCGCCCCCCTGATGTCGGCGAGCACCCGGGCGGCCTGGTTCGCTGCGGCCATCCCCTTGACCCGCAAGCATGTGTGCCCTAGACTTCCGAGCCTATGTTGGAGAGTCTGCAGCAACGGCTGGCTCGCGTCCAGAAGACCCTCCGGGGCGAGGGCCACCTCACGGAGTACCACATCGAGACGGCGCTCCGGGAGATCCGTCTCGCGCTGCTCGCGGCCGACGTCAGCGTCGAGGTGGTCACCGGCTTCATCTCCCGGGTCCGCGAGCGGGCCCTCGGCGCCGAGGTCTTGAGCTCGATCACACCGGCGCAGATGGTGACCAAGATCGTCCACGGCGAGCTCGTCGCCCTGCTCGGCGGCGCTACCACCGAGCTCGACTTCCGGGGCCGGCCGGCGACCGTGATGCTGGTCGGCCTGCAGGGCTCGGGCAAGACGACCACCGCCGCCAAGCTGGCGAAGTGGCTGAAGGCGCGCAAGGGCCTGTTCCCGCTGCTGGTGCCGGCCGACACCTCGCGGCCTGCAGCCCGCGAGCAGCTGCTCGTGCTCGGCAGCCAGGTCGGCATCCCGACGGTCGACACCCGGGACATGGACGACCCCGAGGCGATCGCCCGGCGCGGCCTTAGGGAGGCCGCGATCAAGGGCTACCAGGTGGTGCTGTTCGACACCGCCGGTCGGATGCACGTCGACGACGAACTCATGGGCCAGCTCGCTCGGGTGAAGGCGATCCTCAAGCCGAAGCACATCCTGTTCGTCGCCGACGCCATGACCGGACAGGACGCGGTCCGCTCGGCGCGGGCCTTCCACGAGCGGCTCGACATCACCGGGGGGGTGCTCACCAAGCTCGACGGCGACGCCCGCGGCGGCGCGGCGCTGTCGATCCGCGAGGTCGTGGGGCGGCCGATCGTGTTCGCCGGCATCGGCGAGCAGCAGGACCAGCTCGAGCAGTTCCACCCGGATCGCATGGCCGGACGGATTCTCGGCATGGGAGACGTCCTGACCCTGGTGGAGAAGGCGCAGGAGGCGGTCGACGAGCAGAAGGCCCGGCGTCTCGAGGCCAAGCTGAAGAAGAACGCCTTCGACCTCGAGGACCTCCGCGACCAGCTCAAGAGCCTCAAGCAGATGGGTCCCCTGCAGCAGGTGCTCGAAATGGTTCCCGGGATGGGCTCGATGCTGCCCAAGGGCGGCATCGACGAGAGCCAGGAGCGCCAGCTGCGGCGGATGACCGCCTGCATCGACTCGATGACACCCCAGGAGCGGCGTCACCCGCAGCTCCTCAACGGGTCGCGCAAGCGCCGCATTGCCAAGGGGTCGGGGACCAGCGTCGAGGAGATCAACCGCCTGCTCCGACAGTACGGCCAGATGCGCAAGATCATGAAGAGGATCGGCAAGGCTGACGAGCGGCAGCTCAAGCGGCAGCTCGGTATTCGATGACCACGACCCGCCCGCAACGGCAACGACCCGTGCAGGCCCCCCAGGGAGGACAGAAATGCTCATGATCAGGCTGCGCCGCGGCGGCGCCAAGAACAACGCGATCTACCGCGTCGTCGTCTCGGACTCGCGCCAGCGACCCAGCGCCGACTACATCGACCAGGTGGGGTTCTACAACCCCAACAGCGAACCGCCGGAAATTCGCATCGATCTCGACAAGGTTGCACAGTGGAAGGGCAAGGGAGCCGGTGTCTCCGAGACCGTGCGCTCCCTGATCCTTAGAGCGCAACAGCAGCCGTAGCAGCAGCGACCACAGGAATCGTGGCGGCCCCCTTCACCGCCGAAAGGAGCACACCGTGAGCGCGATGAGGGACCTGCTCGAAGAGATCGCGAAAGCGCTGGTCGACCACCCCGAGGACGTCCGTGTGTCCGAGGTGGAAGGTGAGCAGACCACCGTGCTCGAGCTGCGAGTGCGGACCGAGGATCTGGGCAAGGTGATCGGGCGACAGGGCCGGACCGCCCGGGCGATCCGGACGCTGCTGTCGGCCGCCGGCATGAAGATCCACAAGCGGTTCGTGCTCGAGATCCTCGAGTAGCGACGCCTGACATGGTCTCTTCCGGCGAGCGGGACTGGCTCATCGTGGGCAGGGTGGGGAAGCCCCACGGCGTCCACGGCGACCTGCTCGTCGACATCGTCACCGACTTTCCGGAGCGTCTCCAGGCCGGGGTCCGCTTCGGAGTCGGCGGCGAGCAAGGCCCGGAGGATTTCCACGAGGCCCACGCGGTACGGCTGCACGTGGGACGATGGCTGCTGTCGGTGCGCGGCATCCGCGACCGTGAGGCGGTCGAAGCCTGGCGTGGTCGGTACCTCTTCCTGCCCGAGCAGGCCCTCGAGGAGCTGCCCGAGGGCTACTTCTACGAGCACCACCTGGTCGGGCTGCGCTGCGAGTCGGTCTCCGGGGAGGCCCTCGGCGAGGTGACCGGGGTCGATCCTTCCGGCGGGCAGTCGCGGCTGGTCGTCCGGCGCGGCCGCCGGGAGTTCCTGGTTCCCTACGTGCCGTCGCTGGTTGCCGAGGTCGACCTCGAGGGCGGTCGGATCGTGCTCACCCCGATTCCGGGCCTCCTCGACGACGACGCCGAGCTCGCCTGAGAGGGCCTCCGAGCGATGCAGTTCGACGTCCTGACGATCTTCCCGCAGCTCTTCGAGCCCTTCCGCTCGACCGGCGTGCTCGGCAGGGCGGTGGACAGCGGCCTGCTCCGCCTCGATGTCCACGACCTGCGCGACTGGGCCGGGAACCGCTGGCGTCAGGTCGACGACGAGCCCTATGGCGGTGGCGCCGGCATGGTCCTGCAGGCGCCTGCGCTGCTCGCGGCGGTGCGCGACCTCCAGGGGCGAGGCGATCCGGCTCGGGTAGTCCTCTTGACGCCGCGGGGAAGGGTCTTCGAGCACGACGTCGCGGCCGAGCTGGCGGGCGATTCGCGGCTGATCCTGCTCTGCGGCCGCTACGAGGGCATCGACGAGCGGGTTTGTGAGATCCTCGCGCCCGACGAGCTGTCGATCGGCGACTACATTCTCGGCGGCGGCGAGGTCGCGGCGATGGTCGTGGTCGAGGCCGTGTCCCGGCTGGTTCCAGGGGTCGTAGGCGACCCCGGGTCGGTGACCGGCGACTCCTTCGCCGACGGCCTGCTCGACTACCCCTGCTACACCCGTCCGGCCGAGGTCGAGGGGCGCGGGGTGCCCGAGGTGCTGCGCTCCGGACACCACGAGGCGGTCCGTCGCTGGCGGCTCGAGCGGGCGGTCGAGGCGACGGTGACCCGGCGGCCGGATCTGGCCAAGAAACACTGGCGGCGGCTGGGAGACGAGGCCCGCAAGCTCATCGTGCGGCTCGCGCCGGATCTCGTGGCCCGCGACTGAAGTGCCCGAGGGTCGCCGTGGGGCGGTCCGGAGGACGGAATGGGGAGCTGGATGAACAGGCTCGTGCGGTGCTTGACGGCGACGGTGATGGTGGGCGGGGTGCTGGCGATCCCGGCGCTCATGGCGAACCGGGTCGAGGCTCAGGCCTTCGACGCAACCCCGGTGTTCACGGTGGCGCTGGCGGCCGACCGCTCGCCGGCGGTGGCCGGAGACGAGCTGCGCCTCGCGGTGGTGCTCGAGGTCGAGCCCGGTTGGCACGTCAACTCCGACGAGCCGGGGGACGACTTCTCCTTGCCCACCACCGTCGACTGGCGAATGCCCGAAGGCTGGGTGAGGCCGGTGCTGCAGTTCCCCGACGGCAAGAAGCTCGAGTTCGCGTTCGCGGACGCGCCGATCGAGGTCTGGGAGGGGCGGGTGGTGATCGCCGGGTCGACGACCGTGCCCCCTGCGGCGACCCTCACCGCCGAGATCGAGGTCACCGTCACCGCGCAGGCGTGCAACAACACCCAGTGCCTGCCGCCGCTGCCGGTCTCCGCGCGGGCCGTCCTCGACATCGCCGCGGCGGGCAGCTCCTGGTCGCCGGCCAACCCCGGGCTGTTCGCGGGCGTGACCACCGGGGCGGGCGTCGGCGGGCCGGACGACCTCGGCTCACGGTCGTTGCCGCTGCTGCTCGTCGGCGTCTTCCTCGCCGGTCTCGCCCTCAACCTGACGCCCTGCGTCTTTCCCCTGATCCCGATCACGGTGGGCTTCTTCTCCCGCCAGACCGGGACCCGGGGCGGTCGCACCTTCGGCCTGGCGGTGGCCTACGTGCTCGGCATCGCCGTGACCTACTCGGTGCTCGGCACCCTGGCGGCTCTCAGCGGCGCGCTGTTCGGCGGCATTCTCCAGAGCCCCTGGGCGGTCGCGGTCATCGTCCTGGTGCTGCTCGCCCTGGCGGCCTCGATGTTCGGCGCCTGGGAGATGTCCGTGCCGCTGCCGGCCTGGGCGCAGAGCGGCCGGGCCGGGTTGGCCGGCGCTTTCGTCATGGGGCTGGTCATGGGCCTGGTAGCGGCCCCCTGCATCGGTCCCTTCGTGCTCGGCCTGCTGACCTATGTCGGCCAGCAGGGCGACCCGGTGCTCGGCTTCGGGCTGTTCTTCACGCTGGCCCTCGGCCTCGGCCTGCCCTATCTCGTGCTCGGCACCTTCACCGGCATGGTCAACCGCCTGCCCGCCTCGGGCATGTGGATGGTCGGCGTCCGCCGGGTGTTCGGCGTCGCGCTGGTCGCGATGGCGGCCTACTTCGCGGCGCCCTTGCTGCCCGGCAGCTCGGGTGAGTGGCTGATGACCGCGGTGCTCGTGCTCGGCGGGCTCTACCTGCTGGTGGTCGACCGCACCGGTCACGAGCAGCCGGCGGTCGACCGCGTCGTTCGCCTGGCGACGGCGGCGATGGTCGCGGCCGGCGTCGCGATCGCCCCGCTCGGCGCCGTCCCTTCGGGCGGTGCTGCCGGCGGATCCGGCGCCGGGCTCTCCTGGCAGGCCTACGAGCCGGACGCAGTGGCGTCGGCGGTAGCTGCCGGCCGCCCGGTCATCCTCGACTTCTACGCCGACTGGTGCGCTCCGTGCCGCGAGCTCGACGAGAAGACCTTCGCCGATCCGCGGGTGGCGTCGGCGCTGGCCGGACACGAACGTTTCAAGGTCGACCTCACCCGGGCGAGCCAGACGACCGCCGAGATCAGCCGAAAGTGGGACGTCCGCGGAGTACCGACGGTGATCGTGCTCGACGGCTCAAGCGAGAGCTTCCGCATCACCGGTTTCGAGCCTCCCGACCGATTCCTCGAGCGGCTTCGCTGATCGGTGCGCGTTCGCCGGCCAACCCTGCGACGGTCAGCCGAGCACGTCGCCGCCGCTGATGGTGCGCTCGCCCTCGGCCAGCTCGAGGCGCAGAAAGCCCTCGCGGGTGAAGCCGAGGAAGCGTCCTTCGAGCCCGACGCCCGAGCTCAGGCGGACCCGCATGGTCTCGCCGGGCCGGTGGATCATGACCCGGCGCCAGTGGGAGATCGCCGGCTCGGGGTCCTCGAGCGCCGCTGCAAGGCGGGCGACGAAGTCGGCGGCGAGACCGGGCGCCCAGTCCGCGAAGGGATCGCCCGACGGTGGCGGCAACAGCTCGGCGAGGGCTGCGGCCGGCTGCGCCGAGTCGTCGTCGAGGGTCGGCGCCAGGGCGAGGTTGATCCCGAGACCGACGGCCACCGCCAACCGGCTGCCGTGCCGGACGTGGACCACGACACCGGCGAGCTTCCGCCCGTCTGCCAAGATGTCGTTGGGCCACTTGAGCCCCAGTCCGGGCGCCTCGAGCCGGGTCAGCGCGAGGTGCGCGGCCGCACCGGCGAGCATGGGCAGGTGCTGCACCACCTCGGTGCGGATGCCGGATCTCGTCCAGTCGAGGAAGAGCCCGCCCTCGGGCGAGATCCAGCGGCGGTCGCCGCGACCGACGCCTGCGCTCTGGCGCAACGCCACCACCGCGGTGGGGGCGAGGGGGAGCTCCTCGTCCTCGGTCTGGACGAGGATCCGCAGCGCCGCGCGGTGGGTCGAGTCGACGCTGTGGTAGGCCACGACGTTGTCGACGTGGGGCGCGAGCGCCGCAACGAGCTGCCCGAGCCGGTCTCCGGACCGGGGGCCGCTCACCGCGTCCTCCGCCACCGGCGGCCTCGCCGGCGTCGCGGTCCGGCAGGCCGAGCCGATCGCCCCGGTCCTCGCGTCACGGGTCCTACTGCACCCGCTCGGTCGGGCTCGCGCCAATCTCGGCTTCGAGCTCTCTCACCCGCTCCCGGACCACGATCTCGGCCATGTCCGGAATGACCTCCCAGGCGATCTGCTCGAGCCGGTCTCCCGCGAGCTCGAGAACCCGCCGTGCGATGCGCTCGACGTCCTCGTCGGTCAGCGACGCCGCCGCGCCGGCCGGCGATGGCGGCAGGACTACCTCCGCAACCGGTGGCGGGGCCATCGGCGGTGGCAGCATCGGGCCGCCGGCCACCGGTGTGGTGTCCGCCGTCGCGAGGTCCTCGAAAGGCGGCGCCGCCGCGGCCTCCTCGTATGTTGTCTCGACGTCGCCGGTCGTCGGGAGGCTGTCACCCCGGGCGGGCCCGTCCACTGACCCGTCGTCGAAGGTCTGGACCTCTTCCTCCAGTGGGGGGTACTGCTCGTCGGTGTCGTAGCTCGCAGCGGCGGCGTCGAATGGCTCGTCGGCGGGCTCGTCGGTAGGAGGTTCGAAGGTCCGGGGGTCGGGCTCGTCCTCGACCAAGGGCAGCTCGCCGATCTCGAAGTCGAGGCCCTCGCCGGGAAGCTCCGGCGGCGCCTCCTCCGCGCCCGCCGCCGCCATCTCCGAGAAGCCGGTAGCGGTGAAGTCCATGCCTTCCTCGTCATCGGCCGGACCGGCCGACGGCGGCGGCGCCAGTCGGGTGCCGAAGTCGTCGGCGCGGGGTGGCGGTGGTGGGACGACCTGTCCTTCGAAGCCGTCGGCCTCGGCCCGCTCCTCGGAGGGAGGCGCCGGCGGCGCCGGCGCGGCGCCGGCGCCGTGGGCGAGCAGCAGCTTGACGGTCTCGACAAGGCGGCGCGCCTCGAAGGGCTTGGTGATGATCTCCGAGCAGCCGGCAGCCAGGGCCCGGTCGCGGTCGAACGGCTCGAAGGTGCCGGTGAGGAGCACGACGGGGATGTGCAGCGACCCGGGAGACGACTTGATCCGCTGGCAGACGTCATAGCCGTCGGTCCCCGGCATGATGACGTCGCAGATCACCAGGTCGGGACGGACGTCCGGGAGTCGCCGAAGCAGCTCGTCGCCGCTGGAGGTCGCCACCACCTCGTGCTCGGTGTCGGCGAAGGTGAGCTCGACCACCTTCTGGATCGTCAGGCTGTCGTCGGCGAGAAGTATGGTGCCCATTCGTGCTCCCGTCCCGGTCGGCTCGCTGCGGGCCTCGAATCGCCACGAAGGCGGGGATCGCGACCCGAAGGCGCCGGTCGGGATCGCCCAACCTTCTCAATCTACAAGCGAAGCGAGTCGTCCCAGTCAGTCACTGTGTACCACGGAGGCGCGGAACCTGTCAACGAATCGACCATGACGGAGGCGGCGCCACAGGCCGAGGCGTGTCGGCTCGAGTCGAGCGAGGCGGCGGGCGAGCTGCCGGGCGGCGTCGAGGGGTTCGTCCGCGAGCATCAGCGCCAGCCCAGCTCGCGCCAGCTCCGGGGCGGACAGCTCGCGGGCCGTCAGGACCGCGGCTCGTGCCGGCGGACGCCCGAGCTGCCAGGGCAGGCGGGTGGTTCCCGACCAGCCGGTGACGAGCCCGCGCAGCACCCCCGGGTGGCGGAAGGTGGCTCGCGGGGAGGCCGCCACGGCGTCGCAGGCGAGCACCAGGTCGAACCCGCCGCCCGAGCAGGAGCCGTCGACCGCCGCGACCGTCGGACCCGGCCAGGTCTCCAGCCGGGCCAGGAGGGAGCGTCCGAGATCGGCGTAGCGGCCGGCGTCGGCGACGTCCAGCCGTGCGATCTCCCCGAGGTGAGCCCCGGCCGTGAAGACCTCGGGGTGGGCGCTGGAAAGGACCAGGGGACCTGGCCGGCCGCGGACGGAGAGGTCCTCGAGCACCCCCCGAAGCTCCTCGAGCACCGTCACTGCCAGCACCGGATGCTCGAGGACCACCCCGAGGAGGCCGCCGGCCTCGGTGATCGTGATCGTGCTCACCCGGCCTCGCTCGCGACCTGGCGGTAGAAGGAAAGCGCCCGGAGCGGCCGCTCCGCCTCCTCGCGCAGGCGTCGGTCCAGCCACGGTCCGGCGGTCGCCGGGACCGCCGCCAGCACCTCGGCGATCGGCCGGCGCCGGCACGCCTCGAGGAAGCCTCGGGCCTGCTGAGGCGGCCGCAGGTCGTGGTCGTCGGCCGTGCCGCCATCGGCCATCAGGCCGCTGAGGCGCAGTGTCCAGTAGCCGACATAGCTCACGACGAGGTCGGGCTCGATGCCGGCAAGCAGCGCCTCGAGCGCCGCCGCACCGAGGCGGAAAGGTCGTTCCGCGGGCTCTCCCGGGGGGCAGAAGGTGAGCAGGAGCTCGGCGACCACCGCCGCCGCGGCGGCCGCCCGGAGATCGGCCGACAGCGGGAAGGAAGGCTCGAGCA
>CAZKKP010000009.1:0-13687 GCA_964553295.1 uncultured Thermoanaerobaculia bacterium
GGCGTCGGCGTGATCGTCGCCGTCGGCGTGATCGTCGCCGTCGGCGTCGGCGTCTGCGTCGCCATGAGGAGACTCGTGGTCAGCACGCAGGGCCCGATCGCGTCGGGATCCTCGAATACCCAGGTCAGCTCCAGGTCGAACTCGCCGAAGATCATCGGCACGGTGTGACCACCAAAGTCCCCAATCCAATTCTGGGTCGCGCGATAGGGCAGGAAGACCTGCCGCGTCATGTGCGGAGGCGCCTCGACCGGCGAGGTGAAGTCGTCCACCGTGCGGTAGTCGCTGCCGGCGAACCGGAGCCAGTCCGAGAAGACGTTCGGGCCCGGCACGCCGCTCCACCAGAGCCTGGTCTGGACGAGCTCGGCCCGGTAGTAGGCGTTGGAGTTTCTGATGTCCGCCCTGATACGCCCGTTGGTCTGGTTCACGATGTAAAGAGGAGCGTGGACGGTCAGGTCGCTGCAGCTAGGAGGTGGGATCGCGATCGGCGGGTCGGCGTAGAGCACCTCGCCGGGGACCGGCGAGAGCCCCGGATGGTTGTTCGAGCTGCTGTAGGCGCCGCCGAGGACCGGGGGCGGCACGCCGGGCGGCGCCCACAGGAGCTGGATGACCGAGCCATGGGTGCGCTCGTAGTAGTCGAGCTGGATGCGGGTTCTGACACAGTCACCGAGCTGGACCTGTCCGCAGTACAGGCGTGGTTCCTGGTTGTTCCATTGGTTGACCAGGGTGACGCCGCCTACCGTGAGCACCGCGCCGTCGTCGGAGTAGGTGCAGAAGGTCCAGAGGCCGCCGAAGGGCGCCTCGACCTCACCGCTCCACCGCACCGAGAAGTAGTCCGACGGCACCCGCGGGTCGTCGTGGATGCTGCCGTTGGTCGGGTAGTCGGGCACGTCGTGCTCGGAGATCAGGATGATGTCGCTCGGCGACCAGGCGGTCTGTCGCGCCCCCCGGTACCACACCCCGAGAAGGCCGCGCCCGCTGTGCTCGCAGGGCGGAGGCGGCGGGTCGAGGGTCCCGGGCAGGTTGCATGTCCGGCTCTTGCGCTCCTCCACCTCTAAGGCGTCGAGGAGCCAGTCGAAGTCCGGGTCGCCGTCGAGGTCCGGGACCCCGGCGTCGGGGTCGGGGTCGGCCACGACCCGGTTGCCGGTCACCCCGGTGATGACCCCGTCGCCGTCCATGGTGACCGCCAGGAAGTGGTTCGGGTCGCCGTCCAGGTTGTCGTCCGGCAGCTCCAGCCGAACTCGCCGGAGGTACTGGGTCGAGGTCGTGCCGTCGGAGCTGGCGACGGACCAGAACGGCTTGCAGGTACTGGTGTCGCGGTCGATGGACGGGTCGTCGGGGTCCCATACCGACGCGTCGGAGGGGTCGCAGTTGCGGAACCGGTAGGCCCAGGAGTCGGTGAGGAGCTGGCCGAGGCCGTCCCTGCCGCCCGGGGCGTAGAACGGGAAGACCCGCCTGTCGGGGCAGACGACGCGGTCGTCGCCGAAGATGTCCGGGGTGCCCATGTCGTCCACGAAGCAGCTGTCGAAGTACACCGGCAGCACGTCGTAGGACCACTGCGCCCCCTGCGGCACCGGGTCGAGCTCGAGGGCGAGGTCCCAGGCCCGCTGCGGCCCGTACCGGCTCGGCATGGCGCCGCCGGATGGGTCGTAGCCGATCATGAAGTCCTCGGCGTAGGTCGCGGGGTTGCGGAGCAGGATGCCGTCCCAGGTCTGGCCGTGGCCGAGGCGGTAGGCGTAGCCCTGCTCCATGAGCCGGAATCGGCCGGAGGTGCGCGCCTCGTAGACCCAGTGCTTGCTCGGCACGCCGCTGAGGACGCTGCCGCTGGCCGAGTCCACGGGCAGCTGTTGGGCGTATCCGGCCAGGGCGAAGTTGGCCTCGCCGATGCTGTCGAGAAGGTTGAGCAGCACCCGCTTGGCGATGCCCATCCGGGAGCGCGGGTCGTCGGCGCCGCCGGGCAGCATGCCGAAGGGCATCGCCGCGTTCTCGGTGCCGACCTCGCCCGCCTCCGGGGTTCCGACCATCGAGCCGGAGGTGTCGAGGATGAACAGCACGTTCGGCGGCGCCGAGCGGATGCGCAGGAAGTCCCGGTCGTCGGCCGACGCGGTTGCGGCGGCGACCAGCGCCAGGCCGAGCCCGAGGATGCTGAGGTGGCGGGCGGTCTTCATGGCTGCTCCCTAGCTCGTGCAACCCGCGATGGGCTGGAAGTCGTCGGCCGAGAACGGGTGGACCGACACGTCGAGCTCGACGGTGGCCTGGGCGAGGCCGGCAAGGTTGCCGATGGTGCGGGCGGCGGTGGAGACGATGTTGAAGTGTCGCTCCTGGAACTCGGGCCAGGCCGCCGGCGTGCCGTTGACGAAGACCGGCGACGGCGGCTCGGTCTCGCACATCCGGGTGATCGTGGCGCGGAAGACGCCGGCGGTGAGGCCGGGGCTGTCCGGGTTGTCGACCACATCAGCGACGACCGGCGGCGCCACGACCTGCTGCTGCAGCCGCAGCACCTGGAGCATGGCGCCGGAGTCGGCGCCATACAGCGCCTTGACCACCCAGCGGTCGGTGCTCGAGGCCTGCAGGCCGAGCGAGGTCTGCAGCAGCAGGCCCATGCCGAGGAAGAACATCACGATCGAGACCATGAGGGCGATCATCAGGGCTGAGCCGCGCTCGCCGTCGCAGGGCGCCGTCGGCCCGTCAGGCTGCCCGGTCGTCGTGTCGCACCACCGCCACATGTCCGCCTCCGTCACCGTCTCACAGGATCACAGGATGAAGTTGCGCAGGGTCGTGGTGACCTGCATCCGCCGCCACTTGGCGGTGCGGTCGAAGTCCGTCGGGTCGGCGTCCTCGACCTGGAAGGTCGCCACCGGCTCGGTCCACTCGGGCACCGGGAAGGGCGTCCGGCCGAGCACCGTCAGCCGGATCGCCACCGGCACGCCGACCGCGGCGAGCGCGGCGGCGCTCGCCGGAGCGTTGACCCAGGTGTCCGGCACGCGGTCGTTGGTGGTGTCGACGCCGAGGGCGACCTCCAGGCCGCCGATGTTGACCGCCACCGGCTCGGCGGTGGCCGCGCCCGGGCCGGCGCGACGCCGCACCAGGGTGAAGTCGTCGCGCACGTAGTAGGTGTACATCTCCAGCAGCCCGACCCGGGCCACCTGGAACTGCGGCGGATAGCTCCCCGGGCCGAGATTGAGGTCGTTCCAGGTGGACACGGAGGCGTCGCTGGACAGGGTCAAGATCCTGTCCACGCCGGTGCCGGAGACCGTCGCCGCCGTCACCACCCCGGCGGCATACTGGGCGCGGCCCATGAAGACCAGGCCGCGGCCGATGTAGCCCGCGACGTCGGCGTCGGCGGCGAGCGGCGCCAGGGCCTCGGGGTTGTCCACGGCCCGAATGAGGACGACGGCGGTGTCGCCCGCGGTGTCGATGGTGACGTCAGTGCGCCGGGCGAAGAACGGCGGCTGCTCGAAGAAGCCGCGCAGGGTGAGCACGTCGGTCCCCGGGCGGATGCCGGTGACCGTGCCGAAGGGGGTGACGGCGGTGCCGGTCGAGCCGCTGGTTAGCTCGCCCGCCGCCCAGGCGCCGCCCTGCACGAAGGGCATGCCGCCGCCGCCCATCATCCGCGCCGTGCGCAGGATGTGGTAGGCGGCGTAGCGCACGTTCTCCTGGGTGTCGGCCAGCGCCGCCTCGACCTTGGAGACCTTCGACGAGGTGTCGAGGAAGCCGAGGATGCCGATCAGGAAGATCGCGAAGACCGCGATCGCCACCAGCATCTCGAGAAGGGAGAAGCCGCGGGGAGACGAGCTCGGCCGGTCCATGCTCAACCTCGCACCAGCAGCGTCGTCGCGACGAACTCGCGCTGTCCGATGAGCTCGGTTCGTGACGACCGCACCGCCACGGTGATCCTGCGCAGATTCGGTTGCTGCCCGGGACCCGGCGGCGCCCAGCCGCTCATGTCGGTCAGGTTGGTCCCTTCCTGGATGCGGAACTCCTGGGCGGTGAAGGTCACCACGAAGTTTTCCCGCGGCTGATATCCCGCCAGCCTGGTCTGGATGGCGACCGGCGTCCCCCCGGTGTCGGCCAGGGCGGCGTCACGGAAGTCGACCGCCTTGAGGGTCTCCAGCGCCCGCCTGGCCTCCGACGCGAGCAGCGCGTAGTCGTAGCCGGAGGCGTTGCTGACCACCGAGTAGGAGAACAGGCTGGCGATGCCGAGGGCGACAAAGCCGAGGATCGCGACCGCTACCATCACCTCGATCAGGGACAGGCCGCGCTCGCCGTGGCGGGGGTCGGGGTTCGCTGAGACCATCAGTATCTCCAGTGGCGGAGGTTGTCGTCCCAGTCCGCGGTGCCGGGGATCGCCATCTGGGTGGTCACCGTGCCGGCGCCGCCGGTCACCCCCAGCCGGATGGCGTTGTCGAAACGGTCGGTCAGCCGGATCACGCCGCGGCCCACCGGCCCGCCGCCGGCCGCGGCGAGGGTGACGCCGTTGGCCAGGAAGACGAAGCCCCGCTGCGCCCCGGCGTTGACCACCAGGGGCGCCTCCGTGGCCTCCATCGTCACCGTGATGTCGCGGTGGATGTCCCAGCTGTTGATCAGCTGGTCGCCGGCGCCGAGCAGCCGGTCGCCGTCGAGGTCGACCCATGCCTGCACCGTGTTCGGCAGCGTCGTTCCGGCGATCGTCCCGGAGAAGGCGAGAACCACCTGCTGCTGGCTCTTGACCGCGTTGATCCGGGCGACCGCGACCGCCTGCTTGAGGGTGTTGACCTCGCCCACCATCTGCGCCCGGATCCGGGAGCGGCGCAGGTTGGGCACCGAGATGGCGGCGATGACGCTGAACAGCAGCAGCACGACCAGGATCTCGATGAGCGTGAAGCCGGCCTGGCCGCGGCGCCGTCGACGAAGGGTACACGCGGAGGGTTCAGAGCGGTGCATCGTCATCAGCATCGGTCGAAAGGCCCCCGCAGGTCAACGGATGAAGCGCCGGATTCAAAGAGCTTTGACACTCGGCCCGGCAAAGGTGACGAGGCTCACCCTTCGAGCGCCGGGCGGCGCTCACCAGCCGGGGCGGCGGGCCTGGGGGCCCCGCCGCGCGGCTGCCAGCACCTCCGCCGCAAGCTCGTCGGGTCTCGCGCCGGAAGGCGGTCGGACCCAGGAGGCCGGCGTCTCGTCGAGGAGGACCTGGCCGTCGACCACGACCACTGGCACCTCGGCCGGCAGCCACGCCGGCGGCGGGCGCAGCGCCCGCGCCTCGGCAAGCACCACCTCGGGCCCATCCTCCGCGACCCTGAGGGCGGCCTGGTCGGCGTCCGATGCGTGCCGCGGGTCGCAGCCGCAGGCGGCCAGCTCGGCCATGAGCGCGGCGGCGCGTTCCGGATCCTCGAGGATCACCAGCACCCGCGGACCGGCGAGCGGGTCAGCCGGGCCTCGGGCCGGCTCGTCAAGCTCAACCTCGGCCGCGTCGGCGACCGGCAGCCACACCCGGACCCTGGTGCCGGCGCCGGGCGCCGACTCGAGCTCGACCCGGCCGCCGTGGTCGCTGGCGACGCGCTCGACCACGGCCAGACCGAGGCCGGCGCCGCGACCGACCCGGCGGGTGCTGTAGAAGGGCTCGAACACCCGCGGCAGCTCGTCCGGCGGGATGCCCACGCCGTCGTCGGCCACCTCGAGGAAGGCCCATCCGCCCACCACGCCCGCGGCCACCCGGACGCGGCCGGCGGCGGCGACCGCGGCGCGGGCATTCACGACCAGGTTGAGCACCACCCGTCGCAGCGCCACCGGGTTGCCCGTCACCACCGCCGGCCGGGCGGCGAGCTCGAGGGCGAGCTCGACCGGCGGGGGCGCCAGGTGGCGGAGCACCGCCTCATGGGAGCGGAGCAACTCGACCAGGTCGAGGGGCCGGAACGGCGTCTGCTCCCGCCGGGCGTAGACCAGCAGCTCGCGGACCACCTCGCTGCCCTCCTCGGCGAGGTCGAGGATCGCGGCGACCGGCTCGTCGCCGGCCTCGGGGTCGCGGCGCAGCAGGCGCGCCTGGAGCTGGATGCCGGCGAGCAGGTTGTTGAAGTCGTGGGCGACCCCGCTGGCCAGCGCGCCGACCGTCTCGAGCTTCTCGGCCATGCGGCGCGTGCGCTCGGTCAGGTCGTGCACCGCGATCAGCACGGTACCGTCTCCCAGGGCCCGGAGGTGGAGTTCGAGGTCGGCGCCGGCAGCGCCGGGCACCGGCCACGACGCCTCGACCACCGCGCACGCCCCGGCCGTTGCCACTGCCACTCTTGACAGGGCCTCGCCCGCAGCCGGGTCGCCGAGCCAGCTCGCCAGGCCGACGCCGACGACCGCGTCCGCCGCGACGCCGAGGAGCGTGGCGGCGGCCGGGTTGGCGGCCTGCACCTCGAGCCGCGCGTCGACCTGCAGCAGCGGCGTCGGCGTGTCGAGGAAGAGCTCCCGGAAGCGACGCTCGCTCGCCACCAACCGGGCCTGCTGGTGGTGCAGCCGGTCGGCCATCTCGAAGGTGGTCGCCGCCAGCTGGGCGACCTCGGTCGCCGCCGAGCCAAGGTCCGGCGGCGTCGGCGCCAGCGCCGGGTCGAGCCCGTCGAGGTAGACCCCCAGTCGGCGCAGCGGCCGGACGATGCGCTCGACCAGGAGCATCCCCACGACCAGCGCCAGCGGCAGCACGACCGCCAGGGCGAGCACCAGGCGGATCCCGGCGGTGGCGATGGCCGCCGACACCCGGGTGCGCGACACCAGCAGCACCGCCCGAGCCGGGAATCCGCCGCCGGGCGCGGTCGGCGGCGGCCCGGACAGCTCCACCCGGAGCAGGCCGGGGTCGAGCTCCAGCGCCTGCTCAACAGGCAGGCCGTAGCTCCACAGCACCTCGCCGCGGGGGCCCCGCACCTCACCGGAGCGCAGCTCGACCAGGGACAGCGCCGCGGGCAGGGCGGACAACTGCCCGTCGGCGGCCGCGACCAGCAGGGTCCGGCCGAGCATCTCGGCGCGCTCGACCAGCTCGGCCTCGAGCAGCGACCGCTCGTGCCACAAGACCAGCAGGCTGACCACGACGAGCACGGTGAGCAGGACCGCCAGCAGCCAGAGCAGAAAGCTCCTCCCGATGGTCATGCGCGGCGACCACCACCGGGAGGCGGGCGTCGGGCTCATGTCCCGAGGCGGGCGTCCAGGTCCTCGAGGGCGGCGAGAGCTCGCTCGAGGTCGACCTCGGGCACCTGGATCTCGCGCGACGAGGTGGCGCCTCCCCCGGCGGCCGGCGGCGCCGTCGCCCGCACCTCGAGACCGGCGGCACGAAGGCACTGCTCGACCTCGAGCGCCAGCTCCAGGTCGGTCGTCGCCTCGATCGTCACCCAGACCGGAGGCGGCTCACCCCCGGGCGCCGGCGAGCGCTCAGAAGTCAAAGAAATCGCCCTCGAAGACGTCGGACAGCTGCCGCATCAGCGCCGTCGACAGACCCGCCGTCACTCCGGTCATGATGGCCGCGCCCTTGGTCCGTCCGACCAGGTAACCGACCAGGCCGACGCCGATCACCGACACCATGGGGTGCCGGCGGACCGTGCCGCGCCAGTCGATCGACTGCGGCACGAGGGTGTCGAGAATCGCGTCCGGGTCGAGGCTGCGCGCGAGGCCCCCGTTTCGGCGGTCGAGATCCCCGAGATCCTCGGCCTCCTCATCGTCATCGTCGTCGAGGCGGTCTCGAACGTCCTGCATGGGCGGTTCCTTTCGTCAGTCGCGGGGGCGGGTCGCGTAGCCGATGAGGAAGCCGGCCGCCAGTGCGATCAGCACCGCCTTGCCCGGGTTGCCCCGGATGTACTCGAGCACCTGGTCGCCCTTCTGCTTGAAGTCGATCTCGGCGACCCGCTCGCGGACCCGGTCGTAGGTCTCACGCGCCTTCGCGGCCAGAGTCTCGTACTGCTCCTTGACCTTGGCGTACAAGGCCTCGGCCTGGGCGCGGGTCTTCGCCGCCATCGAGGCGATGTGCTGGCGAGCCTCGGCCAGGTACCGCTTCGCGTCCTCCAGGAACACCTTGGTCCGCTGCATCGCCTCGCGACCGCGTTCACGGGCTCCTCCGGCGACCTCCTGCATCGTCGACCGGGCGCCGTCGAGGGCCTCCTGGGCCTTGGCCAGGGACTCCTTGACCTGCTCGAGGCCGCCGTCGGCGGCGTCCGCCACCTCGTCAATGGCCTGGTCCACGGTCTTGCTCTTGCTCTCAGCCATGGGCTACCTCCCGTTCCGGAACCTCCCCATTCTAGCAGCACGGGATCGGGCGAACCGCGCGGCCCCAGTGGCGCGGCGGCGCGGCTCCGCGCTACCATGAGCGGACCATGAGCATCAGCATCTCCGTCCTCGGCGCGGGCCGGTGCGTGACCGGCTCGAAGTTCCTACTGCGCTGGAAGCGCCGGGCCGTCCTGGTCGACTGCGGGCTGTTCCAGGGCCCGGCGGAGAACCGGCGGCGCAACTGGCGACCGCTCGGCTTCCCGGCCCAGGAGGTGGACTCGGTCATCCTGACCCACGCCCACATCGACCACTCGGGCTACCTGCCGCGGCTGGTTCGACAGGGGTTCTCCGGTCCGGTGTACTGCACCTCTCCCACCCGCTCCCTGCTCCGGGTGCTGCTGCCCGACGCCGCCCACCTCCAGGAAGAGGAGGCGCGCTACGCCAACCGGGCCGGCTACTCCAAGCACGAGCCCGCCCTGCCGCTGTTCCGCATGGCCGACGCCCGCGCCGCGTTACGGCTGCTGCAGCCCGTGGCCTTCGGGACCTGGGTCGAGATCGGTCCCGGTGTGCGCTTCCGCTTCCATCGGCAGGGCCACATCCTGGGCGCGGCCGCGGTCGAGCTCGAGACCAAGGTGGCGGGTGGCGAGCGTCGCACCGCCTACTTCTCCGGTGACGTCGGGCGCTACGGCGTGCCGATCCTGCGCCCACCGGAACCCTACCCGGGCTCCGACCTGTTGCTGCTGGAGAGCACCTATGGCGATCGCGTCCACCAGGAGACCGACCCGAGCGGTGCGCTCGCCGAGGAGATCCGCCAGGCGGCGGCCCGCGGCGGCATGATCCTGATCCCGGCCTTCGCGGTCGACCGCACCCAGGAGGTCCTGTACCGGCTCAGCGAGCTCGCCGCCGACGGCGAGATTCCGACCCTGCCGATCTGGCTCGACAGCCCGATGGGAATCGAGGCGACCTCGTTGTACACGCGACACGTCGCCGAGCACGACGCTGAGATGCGCCAGATGTTCGCCGACCAGGTCAACCCGATCTGCCCGAGCAACCTGCAGGTGACGCCGACCACCGGCGAGTCCAAGAAGCTCAACAGCCAGCGTGGTCCAGGCATCATCATCTCGGCCTCGGGAATGGCGACCGGCGGACGGATCCTGCACCACCTCAAGCTCCGCCTACCGGACCCGAGCGCGACGGTGATCTTCGTCGGCTACCAGGCGGAGGGCACCAAGGGCCGGCGGCTGGTCGAGGGAGAGCCCCAGGTGAAGATCCACGGCGAGTGGATCCCGGTTAACGCCAGGGTCACCCAGCTGAGCGGGCTGTCCGCCCACGCCGACGTCGACGAGCTGATGCTGTGGCTGAGTCGCCGCCAGCGCGACCCCGATCGAGTGCTGCTGGTGCACGGCGAGTACCGGGCGCAGCAGGCCCTTGCCGTCCGTCTGGACAGGGAGCTGGGATGGTCCTCAGAGATCCCGGAGCTCGGCGAGACCCTCCAGCTCTGGTAGGCCCCGCTTGCACGGTCGCTCTCGCGGCGCGGCTGACGGCGTGGAGCTTCGCGCGCGACCGCGGCGTGCAGCGTCCGGCTGGCGAATCGGTGGCGCCGGCCGCGCTCCTCGGCCGCGCCGAAGCTGCCCGTCGCGACGGACTCGCCTCGACTCGCGTCGCGGATCTCGTCGAGCGCTGACCCGGGGTCAGTCGTTCTTGGCGGGGCGGGTCGTCGGGGCGGCCGGGGCGGCCGCGGCCGGCGCCTCGGCGCCGCTCGTGGCCTCGCTCTTGACATCGCTCTCGGCGGCGCCTGCCTTGCGCCCGCCGAACATCCCCTTGGCGCGGTCCATCAGCGACGGCTTGCCTTCCTCGCTGGTCGCGGCCTGCCGGCGGGCGGCGAGGTCGTAGTCGACGAACTCGAGGATCGCGAGCTCGGCGCCGTCGCCACGGCGCCGACCGATGCGGTAGATCCGGGTGTAACCGCCGGGCCGCTCGGCAAAGCGGGGGGCGATGTCGTCGAACAGCCGGCGCACGATCTCCTTGTCCGGCACCAGGCACAGCACCCGGCGACGGGCCGGCAGCGAGGCGGTGCGGGCGAGGGTGACGACACGCTCGGCGATCGGTCGCAGCTCCTTGGCCTTGGCGACCGTGGTGATGATCCGCTCATGGGTCAGCAGGGCGCTGAGCTGGTTGCGGAACATGGCCTTGCGGTGAGCGGTTGTTCGCCCGAGCTTGCGGCCGTGAACTCGATGTCGCATGATCCCACTCCGTGCTTCTGGATGGCGCCGGCAGTCCCGCCGGCAGAGGTCCGCGGCGTGCGCCGCGGCCCGCCGCCGACCTCCGACGGCCGACAGCTACATGTCGAGGTTCATCCCGAAGCCGAGGCCGAGAGCCTCGAGCTTCTCGCGAACCTCCTTGAGGGACTTCTCGCCGAAGTTCCTGATCTCGACCATGTCGCGCTCGTTCTTCGAGACGAGGTCTCTCAGCGTCCTGACGTTGGCGTTCTTCAGACAGTTCATCGAGCGGATCGACAGCTCGAGGGTCTCGATCGCCTGGTCGAGGATGGTGTCCTCCTCGACCTCGACCTCACTGCGGACCGGCTCCTCGAGGTGGGCGACGTCGCCGAGCCGCACATAGATGTCCATGTGCCCCTGGACGAGCTGAGCGGCCTGGCTGAGCGCTTCCGCAGGGTCGATGGTGCCGTTCGTCCAGACCTCTACGATCAGCCGTTCGTAGTTGGTCATCCGGCCGAAGCGCGCCATCTCGACCCGCACGTTGGCCTTGCGCACCGGGGAGTGGGCGGAGTCGATCGGGATGAAGCCGAGGTCGAGGTCCTCGGTCTGGTTCTCCTCGGCCTGGATGTAGCCCCGGCCGCCGGCGACGCGCACCGTCATCGACAGCCGACCGTCGGAGGACAACGTCGCCACGTGCACGGTGGGGTCGATGACCTCGACGAGGTGCGAGCCGGAGAACTGCCCGGCGGTCACCTCGCCCGGGCCCTTCGCCTCGAGCGTCAGAAAGACCGCCCCGTCGCCGTGCAGGCGGAAGGGAATCTTCTTCAGGTTCAGAATGATGTCGGTCACATCCTCGACCACGCCCGGGACCGCCGAGAACTCGTGCTCGGCCCCCTCGATCTTCACCGCGGTGATCGCGGCGCCGGGGATCGAGGACAACAGTGCGCGGCGGAGGGCGCCGCCGACGGTGGTTCCCCAACCGCGCTCGAAGGGCTGGGCCAGGAAACGTCGGTACCCCTCGTCGCGGAGGTCCTCTTCGACCTGTGGCGGTCGCTGGAACTCGTGCCAGATCATCGAGACGCCTCCTGCCTAGCGGGAGTACAGCTCGACGATGAGCTGCTCCTGGATCGGGAATCGGATGTCTTCACGGCTCGGCGCCTCGAGCACCTTGCCGCGGAAGTTCTCGGCGTCGAGCTCGATCCACGGCGGGATGCCGCGGCCCTGAGCGAAGTCCAGCGCCTCGGTGATCGTCGAGGATGCGCGACTCTTCTCGCGGACGGCGACCTCCATGCCCGGGCGGACGCGGTACGACGGGATGTCGACCCGGCGCCCGTCGACCTCGACGTGGCCGTGGCGGACCAGCTGCCGCGCCTGGACCCGCGAGGTCGCGAAGCCCATGGAGAAGACGACGTTGTCCAGCCGCAGCTCGAGCAGACGGAGGAGCATCTCGCCGGTCACGCCCTTGCGCCGGTTGGCCTCGGCGAAGGTGCGACGGAACTGGCCCTCGAGCAGACCGTAGATCCGGCGCAGCTTCTGCTTCTCCCGCAGCTGCAGGCCGTACGCCCGCACCTTGCGCCGGCGGCCGGCGCCGTGCTGCCCGGGCGGGGCGTTGCGCCGCTCGATCGCGCACTTCTCCTTGTAGCAGCGTTCACCCTTGAGGAAGAGCTTCATGCCCTCACGGCGACACAGACGGCAGACGGGTCCCCTGTAGCGTGCCACTGGCTCTCTCCTTCAGACGCGACGCCGCTTGCGCGGACGGCAGCCGTTGTGTGGGATCGGCGTGATGTCGCGGATGCTGCGGATGTCGAGACCGCTCGCCGCAACCGCACGGATCGCCGACTCGCGCCCCGGTCCCGGGCCCTTGACCCGCACGTCGACGCTGCGTACACCGTGCTCGGTCGCCTGGTCGGCGGCGTTCTTGGCCGCCAGCTGAGCGGCGTAGGGCGTTCCCTTGCGGGACCCCTTGTAGCCGATGCGCCCGCCGGAGGACCAGCACAGCGTGCCGCCCTGCTGATCCGTGAAGGTGACGATGGTGTTGTTGAACGTGGCGTGGATGTTCGCCGTCGCGTGGGGAACGTTCTTGCGTTCCCGGCGGGGCTTCCGCGCAGCTTTTCGATCCTTGGCCATAATCGCTGCTCCTGCCTACTTCTTGCCGGCTTTCTTCTTGCCCGCCACGGCCTGACGACGCGGACCCTTGCGCGAGCGCGCGTTGGTGTGGGTCCGCTGACCCCGCACCGGCAGGCCACGACGATGGCGGATCCCACGGTAGCTGCCGATCTCGATGAGGCGCTTGATGTTGAGCGCGACCTCCTTGCGCAGGTCCCCCTCAACCCGGCCCTCCTCCTGGATCACCCGCTGGAGGCGCAGGATCTCGTCCTCGGACAGATCCTTCACCTTGATGCCGTCGTTGACGCCGGCCTTGCCGAGGATCATCCCGGCGCGTGTCCGGCCGATGCCGTAAATGTAAGTGAGACCGATCTCGATCCTCTTGCCGGCCGGCAGGTCGACTCCTGCAATTCGTGCCACGTCACGCCTCCCCGATCAACCCTGACGCTGCTTGTGCTTGGGGTTCTCGCAGATCACCCGGATCACGCCATTGCGGCGGATGATCTTGCACTTCGAACACATGACCTTGACCGATGGACGAACCTTCATCGTCGCCCCCCTCTACTTGTAGCGGTACACGATGCGCCCCCTCTTCAGGTCGTAGGGAGAGAGCTCCACCAGCACCTTGTCGCCCGGAAGAATACGAATGAAGTGCTTGCGCATCTTGCCCGAGATGTGGGCGAGAACTTCGTGGCCGTTCTCGAGCTCGACCCGGAACATCGCGTTCGGGAGCGGCTCGACCACGCTCGCAACCACCTCGATCGCCTCTTCCTTCGCCATACAGTTTCACTCCTCGAGCCCGAGCACACGATGGCCGTCTTCGGTGACGGCCACCGAGTACTCGAAATGGGCGGCGAGTTTACCGTCTTCGGTTCTGGCTGTCCAGCCGTCACCGTCGATTCTCACCCGCCAGCTTCCGCCGGTGATCATCGGTTCGATCGCGATCACCAGCCCGGGGCGCATGACCTGGCCGCGCCCCGGCACACCGTAGTTCGGAACCTGCGGATCCTCGTGCATCGAGGATCCGATGCCATGACCGACGAAATCGCGGACGACGGCGAACCCGGCCGACTCCGCCCGCCGCTGCACCGCCGCTCCCAGGTCGCCGAGGTGCTTCCCGGGGCGGACCTGCTCGACGGCATCCTCGAGACACTGCC
>CAZKKP010000009.1:13697-21949 GCA_964553295.1 uncultured Thermoanaerobaculia bacterium
GGTGCAACGGCACATCGGGCCTCTGGCGGGCGAACTGCCGGGTGACCTCGATCAGCCGCCGCGCCTCGTCGGAGACTCGCTCGCCGACGGCGAAGGTCACCGCCGCGTCGCCGACGTAACCGTCGAGCACCACCCCACAGTCGACGCTCAGCACGTCGCCCTCTCCGAGCAGCACCTTGGCGCTCGGGATCCCGTGCACGATCTCGTCGTTCACCGAGGTGCACAGGCTGGCCGGGAACCCGCGGTAACCCTTGAAGGCCGGGACGCCGCCCCGCCGCCGGATGAGCCCCTCGGCGAGCTCGTCCAGCTCGGCCGTGCTGACGCCGGGCGCCGCCGCCGCGTGCACGGCCTCGAGCACCTCGTGCACCACGCGGTTGGCGCGGTGCAGGGTGTCGAGCTCGGAGCGCGACTTCAGGAAGATCATCCGTCAACTCTGGCGGAGACGGGGCCCGGACCGTGGAAGATCATCCACGCCTCCCACGGATCCGGCCGCGGCGCATGAACCCGTCGTAGTGCCGCATCACGAGCTGGGACTCGATCTGCTGCACGGTGTCCATGGCGACGCCGACGACGATCAGCAGCGAGGTGCCGCCGAAGAAGAACTTCAAGCCGAGGCCCTGGGTGAACCAGGCCGGCAGGACGGCGTCCAACGTCGGCCCGATGAACGGGATAGTCGCCACCTTGAAGCCGGCGATCAGAACCTCGGGCAGGATCGCCACCAGCGCGAGGTAAAGCGAGCCGACGAGGGTGATCCGGGTGAGGATCCGGTCGATGAACTCGGCGGTCCTCTTGCCCGGCCGGATGCCCGGCACGAAGCCGCCGTACTTGCGCATGTTCTCGGCGGTGTCCTCGGGGTTGAAGATGATCGAGGTGTAGAAGTAGCAGAAGAAGATGATCGAGAGGAAGTAGATGAGGTTGTACATCGGCTCGCCCCAGGCGAGCGCCTCGGTGATCTTCTGCAGCCAACGGTTCTCGATCATCGTGCCGAGGGTCTGCGGGAAGGACATGATCGAGGCGGCGAAGATCACCGGGATGACGCCGCCGGTGTTCAGCCGCAGCGGCAGGTAGGTGCTCTGGCCGCCGTAGACCCGCCGGCCGACCACCCGCTTGGCGTACTGGATCGGTATTCGGCGTTGCGCTCGTTCCATGAAGACGATCGCCGCCACCACGGCAATCATGAAGACGAGCAGGATCGCGATCGTGATGACGCTCATGGCGCCGGTGCGGACGTCGGTCACCGTGCCGAGGATCGCGCTCGGCAGGCCGACCACGATTCCGGCAAAGATGATCAGGCTGATGCCGTTGCCGATGCCCCGTTCGGTGATCTGCTCGCCGAGCCACATCACGAAGGCGGTGCCGGTGGTGAGCGTGAGCACGGTGAGCAACCGGAAACCCCAGCCCTGCAGATCGGTCGGCACCAAGGGGGTGCCCGTCGGCGAGGCGTTCTTCTCGAGGAAGAATGCGATACCCATGGCCTGGATGATCGACAGCACGACCGTGCCGTAGCGCGTGTACTGGGTGATCTTGCGCCGCCCGAGCTCACCCTCCTTGGAGAGCTTCTCGAGGTAGGGCCAGACCACCGTCAAGAGCTGCAGGATGATCGACGCCGAGATGTACGGCATGATGCCGAGGGCGAACACGGTCATGCGGCCGAGGGCGCCGCCGGAGAAGAGGTTGAGGAACCCGAGGACGGTCCCCTCCATCGCCTGGCTGAACTCCTGCAGGGCGAGAGGGTCGACGCCCGGAATCGGGATGAACGCTCCGACCCGGTACACCGCAAGCACGGCAAAGGTGAAGATCACCCGCCGACGCAGGTCGGGGATCGCGTAGATGTTGCGAAAGCTGTCGATCACGACGACACCACCTCGCAGCTGCCGCCGGCTGCCTCGATCCGGTCCTGGGCGACCTTGGAGAAGCGGTGCGCCTGGACCTTGAGCTTCTTCTTGAGCTCGCCGTCGGCGAGCACCTTGACCGGCGCCGGGCCCTTGCGAATCAAGCCGCGCTCGACCATGACGCCGGGCGTCACCTCGTCGCCGTCGGCGAACACGCGCTCGAGGTCGCGCAGGTTGACGACCTGGTACTCGACGCGGAAGACGTTGGTGAAGCCGCGCTTCGGAATCCTGCGGACGAGCGGCATCTGACCGCCCTCGAAACCGAACCGGCGGGAGTAGCCGCTGCGGGACTTCTGGCCCTTGTGGCCCTTGCCGGCGGTCTTGCCGGTGCCCGATCCCGGACCGCGGCCGAGTCGCTTACGGGGCCGCTTGGCGCCGGGCGCCGGGCGGAGATCATTCAGTTCCATGGCTCAAGCCTCCGCTTTCTCGACGACCACCAGGTGGTTGACCTTGGCCACCATGCCACGGATGCAGGGGTCGTCGGGTCGCTCGACGCTCCGGCCGATGCGGCCCAGGCCGAGACCCTTCAGGACCTCGCGCTGCCGCCGCTCGTAGCCGATCTGGCTGCGCACCTGCGTGATCCTGATCTTCGCGGTCGTGCCCTTCTTGCGCGCGGTCATGACTCGTCATCCTCCTTCGCGGCGAGCACCCCGGCGTCCGTGTCCAGCGCGGGCGGCTCGGCCGCCCGCTCCTCCTGGTCGAGGTCCGGGACCTCGACGTCGATGCCCCGGAGGCGGCGGACCTGCTCCTGGGTCATCAACCGAGCGAGGGCGTCGAAGGTAGCGCGGACCACGTTGAACGGGTTGCGGCTGCCGACGATCTTGGTCAGAACGTCCTGCACGCCCGCAGACTCCATGACGGCGCGGACGCCGCCGCCGGCGATCACGCCGGTGCCCGGGGAGGCCGGTCGGAGCAGCACCCGCGTTGCACCGTGGCGGCCCCAGACCTGGTGCGGCACGGTGCTGCCGGTCATCGGGATGCGCACCATGAAGCGCTTGGCCTGCTCGCTCGCCTTCTGGATCGCCGGTGGGACCTCGCGGGCCTTGCCGGTTCCGAAGCCGACCTTGCCCGCACCGTCGCCAGCAACCACCACGGCGGAGAACGAGAAGTTCTTGCCGCCCTTGACGACCTTGGCGACGCGGTTGATGTGGACGACGGTTTCAACCAGCTCAGTCTCTCGGTTCATCATGATCGGCCACCCCTAAAACTTCAGCCCCGCCTCGCGGGCGCCCTCGGCGATTGCTTGGATCACCCCGTGGTAGTGGAACCCACCACGGTCGAACACCACCGCCTCCACGCCCCGCTCCCGGGCCCGCTCGGCGATCATCTGGCCGATCAGCTTGCCGGCGGCGCGCCCGCCGGTGCTCGTAACCTTGCCCGTCGCCTCCTTCTCGAGGCTCGAGGCGGCGGCCACGGTGAGGCCCTTCTCGTCGTCGACGACCTGGGCGTAGACGTGCCGCAGGCTGCGGAAGACGGCCAGACGGGGGCGTTCGGCGGTGCCGCGTACGGCCGCCTGGTAGCGCCGCTTGACAGCGGCCCGACGCTGCTTGCGATCTCGTACCCGACTCATGTCACGCTCCCTGCTTTCCGGCCTTCATCCGGATCTTCTCGCCCAGGTAACGGATGCCCTTGCCCTTGTACGGCTCCGGCGCACGCAGCGCGCGGATGTTCGCGGCCACCTGTCCGACCCTCTGGCGGTCGATTCCGATCACCGCGACGCGGCCGGCCTTGGCGTCGACCTCGATGTCGATGCCCGCGGGGATCGGGAAGTTGATGGGATGGGAGTAGCCGAGACTGAAGGTCACGTGGGTGTCCTTGCGCTCGGCACGATAACCGATGCCGACGATCTCGAGCTCCTTGCGCCAGCCGGCGGACACGCCCGTGGTGGCGTTCGCGAGCAGCGCCCGGATGAGCCCGTGGCAGGCACGGGTCTGGCGTTCGTCGTTGCTCCGGCTCAGAGTGATGGCGCCACCTTCGACCTCGGCCGCGATTCCCGGAAGCAGGTCGACGAGCAGCGAGCCCTTGGGGCCCTTGACCTGGACCACGCCGTTGCCGACGTGCACGTCGACCTCCGACGGAATCGGGATGGGCTTTCTTCCTATCCGTGACATCGACGACCTCCCTACCAGATCTCGCAGAGCACCTCACCGCCCACGCTCAGGCTGCGCGCCTGCTCGTCGGTGAGGACGCCCCGGCTGGTGGACACGACAGCTACGCCGAGGCCGCTCCGCACCTTCGGCAGCTCGCCGACGCCGCGGTAGACCCGGCGGCCAGGCCGCGACACCCGTCGCATGCCGTGGATCGCCGGCTCGCCGTCGTCGGCATACTTCAGGTAGATGCGGATGAGGCCCTGCGGCCCCTCCTCGAGCAGCTTGAAGGTGCGGATGAAGCCTTCCTGCTTGAGGATCTTCGCGATCTCCATCTTAACTTTCGAGGCCGGAACGTCGGTGCGGTCGTGGCGGACCGTGGTGGCGTTCCGGATCCGGGTCAGCATGTCGGAGACGGGATCAGTCATGCTCATGGCACACCCCTCACCAGCTCGCCTTGGTCACGCCGGGCAGAAAGCCCTCCAACGCCAGCTTTCGGAAGCAGACGCGGCAGAGCTGGAACTTGCGCATGTAGCCACGGGGCCGGCCGCAGGCGCGACACCGGTTACGGTGCCGGACAGCGAACTTCGGCTTGCTGAGGCTCTTGTGGATACTCGACTTGCGTGCCACGTCTCCTCCTATCGGCGCACGAACGGCATGCCGAGGCCCGCCAGCAGGGCCCGGGCCTGGTCGTCAGTGGGCGCGGACGTGTTGATCGTGATGTTCATGCCGAGTGCGATCTCCAGCTTCTGGTAGTCGACCTCGGGGAAGATCAGAATGTCGCGCACTCCGAGGGTGAAGTTGCCGCGTCCGTCGAAGGACGACGAACTCACCCCGCGGAAGTCCCGGACCCGGGGCAGGCCGATCGAGATCAACCGGTCGAGGAACTCGAACATCCGCTGTCGCCGGAGCGTGACCTTGAGACCGACCGGCATGCCCTCGCGTAGCTTGAAGCTCGCGATCGACTTGCGGGCCCGTCGCAGCTCCGGCTTCTGGCCGGTGACGTTGGCCAGCTGCTCGGTCGCCATGTCGAGGAGCTTGGCGTTGCGCCCGGCCTCACCGACGCCGATGTTGCAGGTCACCTTCTCGAGTCGCGGCACCATCATCGGGTTGGTCAGCCCGAAGTCCTTCATAAGCTTCGGGATGACCTCTTCAACGTACTTCTCCTTCAAGCGCGCCATCGTCCCTCCTATCGGTCGAGAATCGCGCCGTCGACCTTGGCGACACGGACCTTGCGTCCGTTGTCGAGAACTCTGTAGCCGACCCGGGTCGGGCGGCCGCTGTCGGGCGACACCACCATCACGTTCGAGACGTGTACCGGCGCCTCTCGCTCGACGATGCCTCCCTTTACACGCCGCTGCGGGTTGGGCCGAGTGTGACGCTTGATCATGTTCACGCCCTCGACGACAACGCGCTCGCGCTCGCGGTCGATGCGCAGCACCCGGCCGCGCTTGCCCGCGTCCTTGCCCGAGACCACCTCGACCGTGTCACCCTTCTTGATCCTCATGGCGGCCTCCTACAGCACTTCCGGTGCCAGCGACACGATCTTCATGAACCGGCGCTCGCGCAGCTCCCGGGCAACCGGGCCGAACACCCGGGTGCCGATCGGATCGCGCTCGGCGTTGACGAGCACTGCGGCGTTCTCGTCGAAGCGGATGTAGGAGCCGTCGCGACGACGGGTCCGGATCCGCGTCCGCACCAGCACCGCCTTGACCACTGCACCCTTCTTGATGTCCGAGTCGGGCGCCGCCTCCTTGACGCTGCACACCACGATGTCACCCAGGCCTGCATAGCGCGGCGCCGAGGAGCCACCCAGCTGACGGATCGCCATCAGCTTGCGTGCGCCCGAGTTGTCGGCGACGTTGAGCATCGTCCCCATCTGGATCATGGCAACCCCCTACGCTACTGCGCCCGCTCGATGATCTTGCGCACGCGCCAGCGCTTGCGCTTGGACAGGGGCCGACACTCTTCGATCAGCACCCGGTCACCGAGGTTGCAGGCATTTTCCTCGTCGTGGGCCATGAACTTCGAGGTCGACCGCACGAACTTGTGGTACAGCGGGTGCATGACGAGGTTGTTGACCGTCACCACCACCGACTTGTCGGCGGCGTTGGAGGTGACGACCCCCACCTTCGTGGTCTTGCGTCGGATCTGGGCGGTGTCGCTCATCGTGCCGTCTCCCCGTGGCCGCGCTCGCTCATCACCGTCATCACGCGGGCGATGTCCTTGCGGACCTCCCGGATCTTGACCGGGTTCTCGATCTGCCCGGTGGACTTCTGGAACCGGAGCTTGAAGAGCTGCTCCCGGAGGTCGTCCAGGCTCTTGCGCAGCTCGTCTTGGGAACGCTCGCGAATGTCCTTCGCCTTCATGCCGCTTCACTCCTCGCCACAAACCGGGTCTTGATCGGCAGCTTGTGGGCGGCGAGCCGCATCGCCTCGCGCGCCACCGACTCGGGAACACCTTCCATCTCGTACAGGATCCGCGCCGGCTTGACCACCGCCACCCATTCCTCCGGGTTGCCCTTGCCCTTGCCCATGCGGGTCTCGAGGGGCTTCTTGGTCACCGGCTTGTCCGGGAAGACCCTGATCCAGATCTTGCCACCGCGCTTGACATGACGAGTCATCGCGATACGGGCCGCCTCGATCTGCCGTGCGGTGATCCAGCCCGGCTCGAGGGCCTGCAGCGCGAAGTCGCCGAAAGAAACCGTGTTGCCACGCCGGGCGATGCCGTGGATCCGCCCCCGCTGCTGCTTCCTGTACTTGACCTTCTTCGGCATCAACATGACGCTGTTCCTCCCCCTACAGGCGGCGGCGGACCGAGCGCGCGCGATGGCGCTCGCCGCGGTAGACCCAGACCTTGACGCCGATCACGCCGTAGGTCGTGTAGGCGTTCTCGACGCCGTAATCGATGTCCGCCTTCAACGTGTGCAGCGGCAGCCGCCCTTGCTGGTACCACTCCGAGCGGGCGATCTCGGCGCCGTTGAGGCGGCCGGCGCAGCGGATCTTGATACCCTGGGCGCCGAACCGGAGGGCGTTCTCGATCGCCCGACGCATGGCGCGGCGGAAGGCGATCCGGCGCTCGAGCTGGCGGGCGACGTTGGCGGCGATCAGATGGGCGTCGATCTCCGGCCGCTGGATCTCCTGGATGTTAATGTGGATGTCCTGACCGTACCGCTTCATGAGGTCGTCGCGCAGCTTGTCGACCTCCTGACCTTTGCGGCCGATGATGATCCCAGGCCGCCCCGACAGGATGTTGACCCGCAGCTTGGACGCGGTGCGCTCGATGTCGATCGCCGACACCGCGGCGTTGGCGAGGCGCTGGCGGAGCTCCTGCCGCAGCTGCAGATCCTCGTGCAGCAGGTTGGCGTAGTTCTTGCCGTCGGCGAACCACCGGGAACGCCACGTGTTGTTGTAGCCGAGTCGGAACCCGTACGGATGTGTCTTCTGTCCCACGTCTGCCTCCTCAGGATTCCCGGACCCCGAGCTCGACCGTGATGTGGCACATGCGCTTCAGGATGCGGTGCATGCGTACCCACTTGGAGGCCGGCCGGCCGCGACGCATCCGCGGACCGTCGTCGACCGTGATTCTCGAGATGTAGACCCTGTCGACGTCCAACCCGGGCCGTCCCTGCTCGAGGTTCGCGAGCGCGGACTTGATGACCTTGGCGACGTCTCCGGCGGCGTACTTGGCGCTCAGCTTGAGGGAGGTGAGCGCCGGCTCCACCGCCTTACCGCGGACCATGTCCGCCACCAGACGGACCTTCTGCGGCGACGACCGATAATACCGGAGTTGAGCTCGAGCTTCCATCCTTCCCCCCTACCGTGCGCCCTTTTCCTTCTTGCCGGAGTGACCGCGGAAGGTGCGTGTGGGCGCGAACTCGCCGAGCTTGTGACCGACCATGTTCTCTGTGATGTACACCGGCACGAACTTGTGGCCGTTGTGGACGGCGATGGTGTGGCCGACCATCAGCGGGGTCACGGTCGAGCGACGCGACCAGGTCTTGATGACACGCCGATCGCCGGAAGAGTTGAGCCCCTCTACCTTGCCGGCGAGGTGGTCGTCGACGAACGGTCCCTTGCGGATTGAACGAGCCATCTCTTCCTCCTACTTGCGCCGCGACACGATCAGGCGATCGGCGCCCTTGCGCTTGCGGGTCTTGGCGCCCTTGGTCGGCTTGCCCCATGGGGTGACCGGGTGGCGGCCCTTGTTGCGGCCCTCGCCGCCGCCGTGCGGGTGGTCGACCGGGTTCATCGCGGTGCCCCGGGTCTGCTGG
>CAZKKP010000009.1:21959-24540 GCA_964553295.1 uncultured Thermoanaerobaculia bacterium
TTGCCGATCGACAGGTTGCTGTGGTCGGAGTTGCCGACCTGGCCGATGGTCGCCATGCACGCCGACAGCACCATGCGCATCTCGCCAGAGGGCAGACGCACTGTTGTGTACTTGCCCTCCTTGGCCATGATCTGCGCCGAGACGCCGGCGGAGCGGACGATCTGGCCCCCCTTGCCGGGCTTCAGCTCGATGTTGTGCACCTGGGTGCCCAGCGGGATGCTGCCGATTGGCATCGCGTTGCCCGGCCGGACGTCGACCTTCTCCCCGGACATCACGGTGTCGCCCACCGCGAGGCCGACCGGCGCCAGGATGTAGCGCTTGTCGCCGTCGACGTAGTGCAGCAGGGCGATGTCGGCGGACCGGTTGGGGTCGTACTCGATGGTCGCCACCCGGGCGGGCACGGCGGCCTTGTCGCGCTTGAAGTCGACCACGCGATACAGCTGCTTGTGGCCCTGGCCGCGGTGGCGCGAGGTGATGCGGCCAAGGTTGTTCCGGCCCGAGGAGCGCTTCTTGCCCTCGGTCAGGCTCTTCTCCGGCCGGACCCTGGACAGGTCGGAACCGTCCTTGGTGGTGGTGAACCGGCGTCCCGGAGACGTTGGCTTGTACGTCTTGATGGCCATACCGAACTCCTCAGACGCCCTCGAAGAACTCGAGCGTCTTCGATCCCTTGGCGAGCGTCACGTAGGCCCTGCGGACGCGGGGGCGGTGGTTGACCGTCCGTCCGTAGCGCTGGACCGGCTTGCCTTTGCGGTTGACGATGTGGACAGTGGCGACCCGGACGTCGAACAACGACTCGACCGCCTGGCGGACCTGGATCTTGTTGGCGCGGCGGTCGACCTCGAAGCAGACGGTGTTCTCACGTTCTTGCATGAAGGTCGTCTTCTCGGTGAGCAGGGGCCGCAGGATGATGTCACGCGCGTTCATGCCAGCACCTCCGCCAGGGATCGCACCGCCGGCTCCGAGGCGACCACCCACCGGTGGTTGAGCACCTCGTAGGCGTTCACCGAGCCGGTATCCAGCATCGTTATCTCGGGACGGTTGCGGCTTGCGAGGTGGAGGTTGAGGTTGTCCAGCCCGTCCACCAGCAGCACCTTCTCGCCCTTCAGACCGAGGGTCTCCAGGCGCTGCATGAAGTCCTTGGTCCGCGGCCCCTCGAGCTCCATCGAGCCGAGCACGACCAGCCGTCCCTCCGCCGCACGCCGCGACAGCACTCCCGACAGGGCCGCCCGGCGGACCTTCTTGTTGACCTTCATCGCGTAGGAACGCGGCCTGGGCCCGAACACCGTGCCGCCGGAGCGCCACAGGGGCGACTGCCGAGTGCCGGCGCGGGCGCGGCCGGTGTGCTTCTGCTTCCAGGGCTTGGTCCGCGAGCCGGCGACCGCGCTGCGCTCCTTGGTCTGGTGTGTGCCCCGGCGGCGGCTGGCGAGGTAGGCCCGGACCACCTCCCAGACGACGTGGGTGTTGACCTCGCGCTTGAACACGGAGTCGGGGAGCTCGAGCTCGCCGACGATCTCGTTGTCCCAGTTCTTGACGTCGATCTTCATGGCACGCCTCACACAGCCTTCAGGATGCGGATGTACGAGTTGCGGGCGCCCGGCACCCCGCCCTTGAGGAAGATCAGGTTGCGGTCCGGGTCAACCTTGACCACCGTCACGTTCTTCACGGTTACCCGCTTGTTCCCGGTCTGGCCGGGCATACCGCGCCCCGGGTAGACCCGCGACGGGTAGGCGGAGGCGCCGATCGAGCCGGGCGCACGGTGGAACATCGAGCCGTGGGTCGCCCGGCCGCCGCTGAAGCCGTGGCGCCGGATGACGCCCTGGAAGCCGCGGCCTCGCGACCGACCGATGACGTGCACGGCCTCATCCGCCGAGAAGATGTCTGCCAGCACCGCGTCGCCCGGCTTGGCCTCGTCGTCGGCATCGACCGGCACCTCGGCGAGCAGCCGGGTCGGCGGCACGCCAGCCGCCGCGAAGTGGCCGACGATCGGCTGTGGCGCGTGCCGCCGGGGCGTCTTCTCGACCAGCCCGATCTGCACCGCTTCATAGCCGTCACGACCGACGCTCTTGCGCTGCACGACCACGCACGGGCCCGCCTCGACGACCGTCACCGGGACGACCCGGCCGTCTTCGTCGAAGATCTGGGTCATGCCCACCTTTTTTGCGAGAATTCCTCGTACCATGACCGACCCCCTCACCGAGCCCCGTAGGCCTTGATCTCGACGTCGACCCCGGCCGGCAGCTCGAGCTTCATCAGGGCGTCGATCGTCTGCTGGGTCGGCTCGAGGATGTCGAGCAACCGCTTGTGGGTGCGGATTTCGAACTGCTCGCGCGACTTCTTGTCGACGTGCGGCGACCTCAGCACGGTGAACCGCTGGATGTGGGTGGGCAGCGGGATCGGGCCGGAGATCCGGGCCCCGGTGCGCTGCGCTGTGTCCACGATCTCGGTCGCGGACTGGTCCAGCAGCCGGTAATCGTAGGCCTTCAGACGGATGCGGATCTTTTCGCTCGACATCGTTCTACTCCACGATCTCGGTGATCGAGCCGGCGCCGACGGTGCGGCCGCCCTCACGGATGGCGAACCT
>CAZKKP010000010.1:0-24373 GCA_964553295.1 uncultured Thermoanaerobaculia bacterium
GGGCGGCGAAACGCCCGCGCCAGCGCTCGTGTCATGGAAAGCGCAGCTTCAGCTTCTCAACCTCTCGGATCTCGCTCGCGACGTGGATGTCTCGGTTCCGACGGCCAAGAGCTGGCTGGCGATTCTCGAGGCGAGCTTCCAGGTTTTCCTCCTTCGTCCGTACCAAACGAACCTCACCAAGCGGGCGGTCAAGACCCCGAAGCTCTACTTCCCCGACACCGGTTTGGCCTCGTATCTGACCGAGTGGTCGACCCCCGAGACGCTCGGCGCCGGGGCCCTTGCCAGCTCGTTCTGAGACGGAGAATCTGATATTCTGATCTTCGGAGAGTCTGGCATGAGTCGCATGACAAGCCGTGTGGGTAAGCGGGGGACCATCGTGGTTCCGGCTTCGCTGCGGGCGCGGTACGGGATGGAGGAGGGCTCGCTCGTGATCGCGGAGCAGCGAGAGGACGGGATTCTCCTCAGGCCGGCGGTGGCCTTTCCGGTGGAGGTCTACTCTGTCGAGCGGCAAGCCGAGTTCCTGCTGACCAACGCCGTTGACGAGAAAGACTACAACGAGGTCGTCGCCAGGGTGCGGGAGATGGGCGTCGACCCCGCGTCCATCCCGCACCGCCCGCCCGACAAGTGATACGTGGATCGGGTGTTTCTCGACGCCAACGTCCTCTTCTCGGCAGCCTACAGGGAGGGCGCCGGGCTGATGAGGCTGTGGGGACTGGACCGCGTTCAGCTGGTGACGTCGGGATACGCCGCCGAGGAAGCGCGGCGGAACCTGGCCGACGACGGGCAGCGATCCCGCCTCGCCGACATTCTCCGGATGACCGAGGTGGTCTCCGAGGCCGATCCCAGATCCGTGGACGACGAGACTCGCCTGCCGGAAAAGGACCGGCCGATTCTGCGAGCCGCGGTGCAGGCCCGGTCGACCCATCTCATCACCGGGGACGTGACCCACTTCGGGCCGTTCTTCGGTGATCACCTTCAGGGCGTGCTGGTGCTCTCGCCCGGTGACTACCTACGATCACGCACGACCGGGTGAGCGCGGGTAATTCGTCGAACGGCAATTCGTCGGACGAATTGCGGTGGCGCGTCGGACGCGCCAAGCCCGGCACGCCGGCCGGACTCGTCGAAGCGAAGAGTCGCCTCGAGGCCTCGCGGGCCCGGTGTCTGGCTCCGCTGCCATCGTCTCCCGGGACGCACGGGGAAGCCGGCCGCCGATTCCGCTCACGCTGAGCGCCAGGGCCCGGTCGAAGCTCGACGGGAGATCCCGGCCGCGTTCGAAACCGCGTTCCGTGATCAGCATCAGGATCCGCCGGGCCTCGCCGATGTCGGCGTTGGTCCCATCGCGTTCGAGGCGGCTCATCGACTCACGAGACCCGCGGCCACGATTTCGGAATGCCGTCGGCGTCTCCGGTCTCGGCGCCCGGACGAGACATGAGCCAGTCCCGGAGCAGGGCCTCGAGCTCTGCGGCTGAAGCCTCTGGGTGCATTCGGCGGAGGCGCTCCGTCATCAGCCCGACCCCTGCCTCGAAGAGGTCGAATGCGGTACGGAGACGCCGTGCTTCTGGTGACAGGATCACACCCCGATTGTACCCGGCGAGCCCTGGCCGCGTGTCAACCGATGGATCAAAAAGGGGTGCGGGAGCAAAAGTGTGCCACGGTCACGGCGACACCAAGCGGCGATCGTCCGCGAGGTTGCGGTCGAAGGCGGCTATTGGTGCGCCGCCTCGTCGCCTTCCGGCCCCTTGCGCGTCAGGCGGCCGCACGGTTGGGCCGGCTGATGAACCACCCCGAGCCGGCAGGCACGCCTGCGCCGCGGCCGCCGAGTCACCGGTTTGACAGCTCTGCGGCATGCGGGGCAGGCGCGGGAGAGGCGCTCAAGGCCGGCCTGCCGAGCCCACGGCTTGCGCCCGGTCGAGCCCGGCGAGGGCGGCGTCGAGCCCGGCGACGGTGCTGCTGCCCTCGCCGGATGCGGTGACGGCGATGCGGCGGGCGCGCTCGAGGTCGGCCCGGGCCTCGTCGAGCCGCCCCTGGGCGAGCCGGGCCTCGCCGACGGTGGTGAGCGGCGCGACGAGGTTCGGGCTGTCGGCGCCGTAGGCGGCTTCGCGGATGGCGAGAGCCCGGGAGGCGATCGCCTCCGCCTCGCCGTGCTGCCCGCGCAGGGCGGCGATGTGGGCGAGCCAGGCGAGGGCGGAGGTCAGCTCCGGGTGGTCGGGGCCGAGGGCGCGCTCGTAGATCGCGATCGCCTCGCGGTAGCGGGCCTCGGCGCGGTCGAGGTCGCCGCGCTCCCGGTCGATGCCGGCCAGGTTGCCGAGGGCGGTCGCGACCCGCGGGTGGTCGTCGCCGTAGACCTTCCGGCGCAGCTCGAGGGACTCGCGGTAGAGCGCCTCGGCGCGGTCGAGATCACCCATCTTCTTGTAGGTGAGCCCGAGGTTGTTGAGGGCGGTGGCGATCCGGGGGTGCTCCGGGCCGAGCAGCCGGCGCCGCATCTCGAGGACCCGCTCGCCGACGGCGGCAGCCTCGTCGAGCTCACCGGCGTTCTTCAGGGCGATGGAGAGGTTGTTGAGAGTGGTGGCGACCCGGGGATGGTCGAGTCCCCATGCCGCCTCCCGGACAGCGAGCGCCCTGCGGCAGACGGGGAGCGCCTCGAGGGCCCGGCCCTGGGCGTCGATGACGACGCACATCTCGTTGAGGATGTCGCCGACCAGCGGCGAGGCGGGCTCGAGCCGGCGCTCGCCGAGCTCGAGAGCCTGGCCCAGGATCGCCTCGGCCTCCGAGAGCTCGCCCCGGTTGAGAGCGATCCTGGCGCACGAGCTCAGGCCCTGGACGGCGTGGCCCGGGTCGAGGTCCGGCGTCGCCGCGACCAGCCGGTGGATCGGGCCGGCGACCTCGGCCCCGCGCTCGAGGTCGGCGAGGTGGACGCAGAGGTCCGCCAGCCGGGTCCGGGCCTGGATCTCGGTCTCGGCGCTGCGTTCGGGGAGGGCGAGAACCCGCTCGAGCGCGCTCTCGAGCAGGGGCAGCGCCCGGTCATAGAGGCCGAGCCGCGCGGTGACCTCGCCCATGATGCCGAGCAGCCGCGCCTGGGTCGCCGGTCGGTCGACGAGCTCGGAGCGGATGCGCTCGGCGCCGCGGTCGAGGAGCTCGCGGGCCGAGACCTCCTCGCCGGGGGAGCGGTCCGGGTCGGAGACCTCGAAGACGCCGACCATGAAGTCCGCGATCTCCTGCGCCTCGGCCTCGCGCGCCTCGGCGAGGTCGCGCTCTCGCTTCAGGTCGCTGGTGTACTTCACCCAGCCGCCCACTGCGACGGCTGCCAGGGCGACCAGCGCCAGCGCCGCCACCGCCATGGCCGCCGTGGTCAGCGGGTTCTTCCGCGCCTTGCGCAGCATCCGCTCCCGGAGGCCGAGGGGCCGGGCCTCGACCGGCTCGCCGTCGAGGAAGCGGCCGAGGTCGTCGGCGAGGGCGCGGGCCGAGGGGTAACGCCGGTCCGGGTCCTTCTCGAGACAGGTCGCCACCACCGTCTCGAGGTCCCGCGGCACCGATGGCGCATGTCGACGCAGCGGCGCCGGCTCGTCGGACAGCAGGCTCACCAGCAGGCTCGCGTTGCTGTCGCCGGCGAACGGCCGCTTCCCGGAGAGGAGCTCGTAGAGGATCACCCCGAGGCTGAAGACGTCGGTGCGCCGGTCGATCCCGGCGACATCGCCGCGCGCCTGCTCCGGCGACAGGTATCCGGGGGTGCCGAGGATCTGCCCGGTAAGGGTGAGGCCGGGCACCTCCTGCTCGCGGGCGATGCCGAAGTCCAGGACGTAGGGCCGCAGTCGGCCGTCCCCGTCCTCGCCGACCAGGATGTTGCCCGGCTTGAGGTCGCGGTGGACCAGGCCGGCGGCGTGGGCCGCGTGCACTGCCTCGGCGACCTGGCGGACCAGCACCACCTTCTGCTCGAGACCGAGCCCCTCGGCCGCGACGTCGAGCTGCCGGCCCTCGACGTACTGCATGGCGATGAAGGGCCGACCGTCCTCGCCGGTGCCGGCCTCGTACACCTTGCACACCCCGGGATGGTCGATGCGGGCCTGGGCGCGGGCCTCGCGGAACAGTCGCTCGACCAGCTCGGGATCCTCGTGGCGCAGGTACTTCAGCGCGACGAAGCGCTCGAGCTCGGGGTCCCAGGCCTTGAAGACCTCGCCCATGCCCCCCGCACCGACCTGAACCGCCGTGTCGTGCTTCACCGGTCCGCCACCTCCAGTTTGTCGGCGCAGAACGCAACTCAAGTCTAACCCGAGACCCGAGAAGAACCCCTCCAGGGCGCCCAACGAGACGTGAGGGGCCGATCGTCTACGCGGATTTCGCGCCAGCGAAATCCGACACCCACTACAATCCCTCTGGGAGACCTCTCGCCAATGGGCCTGATCTCAGCATGGAAGCGCCGTTTCGGCCGCCTGACCGCCCGGCTGGCCTGGGACCTGTTCATGGTCTGGGTGGCGCTGGTCAACCTCGGCCTGATCGCCTTCGACCTCACCTATCTCTGGCTGCGGCCCCACTACGTCCACTGGGTGCCGGTGGTGGCCCGGGTCTACGACCCGGTCAAGGGGATCGAGCCCCATCCCCTCACCGAGCAGCTTCGGGTGGAGCTGGAGGCGGTCCAGAAGTTGGTCGAGCTGGCCCCGGCTTCCGCCGAGCTCGAGCACCGCCTGGTCGACCTTCGCCGCCTGACCGAGCGGATGCTGGTCGAGAACCCCTTCGACCGCGCCGGCCTGGGGCGCAGCTTCGAAGCGCTGAGGACCGCCATCGCCCGGGAGACCGGCCACCGCAGCGCCGATCTCGCCAGCCCCGGGGTCGCTGCGGCGGCGGCCGCCGAGCTGTGGCCCGACTCGGCGGCCGATGTGCGGGAGCGCCTGACCCGGCTCGGTCCGGCCTTCGAGCGCGCCCTGACCGAGAACTACTACCGGGAGTTCGACCGCGCCGGTCGACTCGAGGACCACTTCTGGCTCCTCGACCTGCCGTTCCTGGCGCTGTTCTGGACCGAGTTCGCGGTGCGCTGGACCCTCGCCATTCGCCGCGGCGCCCACGCCCGCTGGTTCTTCTTCCCGATCTTCAACTGGTACGACGTGCTCGGGCTGCTGCCGGTGGGCTGGCTGCGCCAGTTCCGGCTGCTCCGGCTGGTGGCCATCTACATGCGGCTGCGGCAGAGCGAGCTCTCCGCCGTCGGCAAGGACTACGTCACTCGCACCGTCGCCTACATCTCAAACATCATCACCGAGGAGGTCTCCGACCGGGTCGCGGTCCGCATCCTCGACGAGTACGCCGAGGAGATCGCCGACGGCACGCACGCGAGGATCGCCCGCGCGGCGGTCCTGCCGCGGCAACGTGACATCGCCCGCGCCCTGGCCGACCAGATTGCCCAGCTGCTGACCGACGAGGCCACTCTCGACCACTTCCGCCGGCTCCTCCGGCTCAACCTCGAGACCGCCATCGCCGAGTCGGAGTCGCTGCGGTCGGTACCGCTGCCCAACGCGGTAGTGCGGCCGATCGTCCGCGTGGTCGGCGAGGTGCTGCTCGAGACGACGCTGGAGACCGTCCGTGCCACCCTCGACACCGAGGAGGGTCGGGCCGCCGTGGAGAGCGTCGCCGACGCCGCGCTGGAGCAGCTCCTCACCGGGCCCTGGCTGGGCCAGGTCGAGGCCCTGGCCCGCGACATCTCGCTCGACGTCATCGAGCAGATGAAGGCCACCGTGGCCGTGCGCAAGTGGGCCCTGCCCAAGGACCACCCCAAGAGCCAGCGCCCCGCCTCCCTCACCGAGGTCCTCGACGGCATCGCCGGCGAGGATCCGAACGCGAAGCGAACGGGTGCAGTCGAGGAGCGCGTCAGCCGTCGAGGGTGAAGTAGACGGTGGTGCCGTGATCGGGCTGCGACTCGACCCAGACCCGTCCGCCATGTCGCTCGACGATGCGGTGGACGATCGCCAGCCCGACACCGCTGCCGCCATACTCGTCGGCCCGGTGTAATCGCTCGAACAGCTGGAAGACCCGCTCTGCGTGTCGCATGTCGAAGCCCACTCCGTTGTCGCGCACGAAATAGACCACGCCGGCTTCGGCGCCCCCGGGCCGGCTCTCGCCCAGAGTGCCGACCTCGATCCGGGCCGGCTGCCGTATGCGACTGAACTTGAAGGCGTTGCCCAGGAGGTTGTCGACGCACAGCCGGAGCAGCGTCGGGTCGCCACTGGCCTCGATCCGCTCCGCTACCCGCAGCTCGAGCTGCCGGCCGGGCTCGAGCAGGCAGAGCTGCGCCGCCGCTTCCCGGGCATAGCGCGCGAGGTCGACCGGGCAGCTGGTCATCACGGTCCGGGAGGCTCGCGAGACCATCAGCAGGTCGTCGATCAGGCGCTCCATCCGCTCACCGGCGCGCAGCACCCGCTCGAGGTAGTCGGTTGCCACCTCGCCAAGCTGGGCGCCGTACTCCTCGAGCAGGGCGCCCCCGAAGCCCCGAATGGCCCTGAGCGGCGTCTGCAGATCGTGAGAGACGGTGTGGCCGAATGCCTCGAGATCGCGATTTGACGCCTCGAGCCGGCGGTTGAGCTCGCGCAGTGCCTCCTCGGCCTGCCGCCGGTCGGTGATGTCCCGAACCACCCACACCACCAACGACCGCCCTCTCGGATCGACGTGCAACGTGGCCCTCACCGCCCACCAGCGCGTTCGCCCCGAGTCGTCGGCGAGCTCGAGATCGTCGTTGACAGCGCCACCGATGCCGCGCACCCGGTCGTCGATAACCTGCAGACGCTCCGCCACCGCTGGCCCGAAAAGCTGGTCCGCGGTCTTGCCGAGGGTGATCGTCGGCGGCTGCCCGACCAGCGCCGCTGCGGCCTCGTTGACCTGCACCCAGCGCCCGCGAAAGTCGGTCGCGAAGACCGCCTCGGGAACGGCGTTGACCAGCGTGAAGAAGTGGTCCCGTGCTTCCGCGAGCTCCCGCTCGAGACGACGCCTCTCGGTCACGTCCCGCGCCACACCCGCCGTCCCGGCGATGTCTCCACGGCTGTCGTACAGCGGGACCTTGATCGTCTCGATCCAGGTCCGCCCTTCGGCGAGCAACCCGGCGAGCTGCTCTTCCACGCGGCGGACCTTCCCGGTGGCCATCACGAGCTGGTCATCGTGGACGTAGCCCCGGGCCAGGTCCTCCGGCCAGATGTCGAAGTCGGTCTTTCCTATCAAGATGTCCCGGTTCACGCCGCACGACTGAAGGAACGGCTCGTTGACCTCCAGGAAACGGCCTTCGCGGTCCTTGAGCCAGGCGATCTCCGGAAGGCTGTCGAGGAGCGAGCGCAGTGCTGTTTCCGTCGCTGCACGATCGCTCATCTCAGAGGCGGCCTCCGCCGACCCGCCGCGTCGAGGCGCCGTCGCGTCGAGGTCGGAGTTGGACCCGTCGAGGGTGGGGCTTCCGGGGACAGCCACAGGGCGATTGTACCCGATGGGAACACGCAGCTGGGTGAGAGCTCTGCGCTTCTGTCGGCCGGGCGAGCTAGACTGCCGGTCGATGGTCAGCGCCGTTGACGCTCCGGAGATCGCAATCCTCCTCGTCGAGGACGCGGACGACGATGTCGCGCTGATCATCCGCGAGCTGGGCCGTAGCTCGCTGCGCTGTGCGATCCACCATGCAGCTACCGTTGACGCGGCTGCGGCGGCCATCTCCGCCCAACCTCCCGCTCTGGTGCTGTCGGACTTCCGACTGCCGCCGAACGACGGCTTCGACCTGCTTCGCGCCGTCCAGGCGCTCGACCCGGAGCTGCCGGTGGTCTTCGTGTCCGGCGCGGTCGGCGAGGACGTGGCCGCCGAGCTCATGCGCTGTGGCGCCCGCGACGTCGTCAGCAAGCGGAACCTCGCCCGCCTGCCGCTCACCGTCCAGAGAGTGCTCGACGAGGCCGCCACACGCCGCGAGCACCACCGGGCGCAGCAGGCTCTGCGGGAATCCGAAGCCCGGATCAGAGCCCTGTTGACCACCTTGCCGGTGGGGGTCTTCCGCGTCGGGCCGGACGGTCGGATCGAGTCGGCCAACCCGTTTCTCTGCATGATGGTCGGGGCTTCAGACGAGAGTGAGATGCTCGGCAGGCACTGGCGCGACTTCGTCGTCGAGCAACCTCGAGAAGATCTGCCGCCCGGAGGACTGGGAGCAGACGTCGTCGAGCTGGAGCTTGCGATCCGCCGTCTCGATCAGACCGAGTTCTGGGGACACGCGCGAGTTCGCGTCAGTCCGGGTAGGGACGGGGCGCCGCACGTCGACGGCACCCTCGCCGACGAGACCGCTCGTCACAGCGTCCAGGATGCGCTGCGTCGCGGAAAGGAGGAGTGGGAGCGGACATTCGACGCGGTGCACGAGCTGATCATGCTGACGGACCCGGTCCACGTCGTCGAGCGGGTCAACCGGGCCGTCGCCCAGAGGCTGGGTTGCCATCCTCGAGAGATCGTCGGTCAGACCTGGGCCGAGATCGTTGCGCAGCGACTCCCCCCGGTGGACCTCCGGCAGCTGATCGAGGCGGTGCGCTCGGGAAAGCCGGTCGAGTTCGACGTCGCCAGCGAGCAGCTGGGGGGAGACTTCAGGTTCAGCGCCACGCCGCGAGTGGACCATGCCGGCGCGATCATCGGCATGATCCTGGTCGGACGCGACGTCACCACGCAGCGGCAGGTGGCGGAGCTGCTGCAGCGCCAGGCGGTCGTCGACCAGGCCGAGCACATCTTCAGGATTTTCAGGCACGAGGCCGGCAACGCCCTGAACACCCTCAAGACAACCCTGAGCGTCTTCAGGCAGGGTTTCGTGTCCTTCGACGACGCCAAGCGCGAGACCTACTTCGGTCGCTGCTTCGAGAGCCTCCGCATCGCCGAGCAGCTGCTCGCCGCTCTTCGCTCGTACCAGACTCTCGACCGAGTGACGCTCAGCGAGGTCGACGTCGCCGCCCTCCTCGAATCACGTGCCGACATGCTCTTCGCAACGGCTCGCGAACGGGGCGTTACCTGCGAGCTGCACTGTCCCGACGCGCCCCAGGTGATCGCGGCCGATGCGGACGCGCTGGTCAGGGTGCTGCTCAACGTCGTCGACAACGCCCTGGCTGCCACGCAGGACAGGGACGCGCCGCGCATCGACATCGATCTGCACCTCGCGAGCGCTCACACCACGATCTCGATCACCGACAACGGCGCCGGCATTCCCTCCGACGTGTTGCCGAGGATCTTCCAGCCCCTCTTCACGACCCGGGCCGAGGGCACCGGGATGGGCCTTGCGATCGTCCAGAAGCTGATGCTGCGGATGAACGGAGTGGCGGAGGTCCGCAGCGTCGTCGACCAGGGCACGGTCGTCGAGCTGCGCTTCCCGGCGGCGGGCCCGGCCTCATGAGCACGTCCCGGTTCCCCGGGCTGGCGCGAACCGTGGATCCACTCCTGGGAACCGTGGTCGGCGGCAGGTTCCTCCTCGAAGCGCGGCTGGGCGCCGGGAGCATCGGCACGGTCTACCGCGCGCGGCATCTCCTCATCGGCCGCGAGGTCGCCATCAAGGTCATGAGCCTCCCTTCTTCCCGTCGCGAGCGCTACCGGGCGTGGTTCCTGCGCGAGGCGCGTGCCGTGAACCGGGTCAACCACTGTCACGTCGCCGAGATCTACGACCTTGGGGAAACCCCGGATGGCGCGGTCTTCCTCGTGATGGAGCTGCTGGAGGGTGATCGCCTCTCCGACCGCCTGCGCGCCGGGCCGGTTCGGCAAGACCTCGCCCTGAGCATCCTCGAGCAGGCGGCAGCAGCACTCGGACGCGCCCACGATCTCGGTGTCGTCCACCGGGACCTGAAGCCGGACCATGTCTTCCTCGTGGAACGCGGCGGCCGCCGTGACTTCGTCAAGCTGGTCGACTTCGGCCTGGCCTGGCTCAGCCACGAGAACCGGATCGCGGCCCGCGGCCAGGTACTCGGAACGCCGACGTACCTGTCTCCCGAGCAGGCTCGAGGCGAGGACGGTGGACCTTCCTCCGACCTCTACTCCCTGGGGGTCGTGCTGTTCGAAATGCTCACCGGCCGGCCGCCGTTCACCACGGACGACCCGGTCGAGCTGCTCGAATGCCACAGGTCGGCACAGCCGCCGGATCCCCGCCGGTTGAGGTCGGATCTCGCCGACGATGTGTGCCAGGTGGCACTTCGACTGCTGGAGAAGCAGCCCGAACGACGTTTTCGGGATGCGCACCACCTGCACGACGAGCTCAAGATCACCCAGCGCCGGCTGGGCGCAGGGGAGGTGTGCCCGCTCACGCCCATCGACGGTTCGCCGGCAATCGGTGGCGAGCGATCCCATCGTGTTCCGGTCTCGTGGGCCTACCGCGTCGCCCTGCTCGCGTGCAGTGTCGCGGCGGCCTACCCGGATGGTGGGCCACCCGGTGCGGTGACCACCGCCGTGGAGGAGATGTGGCGGCTGGTTGCCGAGCTGGCCCGGGTGGAGGGAGAGCTCGAGGTGTCGGAACGATGGAATGACAACCTCCGTGCTCGGGGCCGCGAGACCGGATCTCGTCTTGGCCGAGAGATCGAGGACCTGTCGCGGCTGAGCTCGCGCCTCGAGCGAGAGCAGGAGTCGGCCGCCCTTGCCGCGGAGGAGCTTCGCTCGGCTCGGCAGGCCGCGTCGAGCGCGCTGGACCTCGCCCGTCACGAGGCGCGGGCCAGCGAGGCCGCCGGGCACTCCGAGGCGATGCGCCGCGCCCTGGAGACGGCGGGCGCCGCCGCCGCTCGTGAGCAATGGCTGCGCGAAGAGATCGACCGGCTCGCGGCGGACTGTGCCAGACGCGAGCAGGTCGTCGCCCAGGCCGCTCGGCAGGCGGCGAGGCTCCGCAGCCAGCTCGAGCGCCAGGCCACCCAGGTCGAAGGGGAGCTGGCGAGCGGGCAGAGCCGTGCTGCCGGCCTGATCGCTGCGCGATCCAGCCTGCTCGAGCGGATTCAAGGCTGCGAGCGTCTGCTGCGTGAGCATCTGGTCCGGCGGCCGGAGGGTCGCTTGCTGCTCGACGAGCTCGACGCTGCCGGAAGCGGAGATCCTTGACCTTGTCTGCACGTCGGATCCGTCGTCACCGATAGCGCCAGACAGGGCTGCCACACGTGGCGTCTCTCCAGCTCGCCAACCACCGGCCTCGCACTGACCGAAAGCGAGCGACCTGGCAGCACACCTGCTCCACGCCGATGACGACGGCGTGCGCGGGCCGATCGCGAACGACGTATGATGGAGGCTCAGCGTGCCGAGGTGCGCCGGGGATGGTGACGGAGAGCACAGCCACACGAACCATCGTGATCATCGAGGACGATGCCCTGCTGTGCTCGGCCTTGGATGACGCGCTGTCCGACGATCACACCCGGGTCGTCCACGCTCAGACCGGCGCCGAAGGTCTCGCGTTGTGCAAGCGGATGTCCGTCGACGTCGTCCTGCTCGACCAGCAGCTGCCTGACGGAGCGGGCGCCGCGCTGTGCCCGTCGATCCTCGACGCGTCCGACCAGACCAAGATCGTCTTCATGACGGCCTATCCGAGCTTCGAGAACGCCGTCGCCGCGCTCAAGGCGGGCGCCACCGACTACCTGACCAAGCCCTTCGAGCTCGAGGAGCTCAAGCTCGCGGTGGCCAACGCCCTTCGAATGGCCGAGCTGGAGCGCATCGAGCAGCTGCACACCCGCACCCTCGAATGGGAGCACCGGAGCACGGTCTTCCTCGGCATGAGCCGGGCGATGCGCGACACCCTCCAGCTCGCCAAGGTCGCAGTGTCGTCGGAAGCACCAGTGCTGATCACCGGCGAGACCGGAACGGGAAAGACACTGCTGGCACGTTACATCCACTCCCAGGGACCACGTCGCGCCCTGCCCTTCGTCAGCTTGAACTGCGCGGCGCTCCCGGAGTCTCTCGCCGAGTCCGAGCTCTTCGGCCACGAGCGCGGCGCCTTCACCGGGGCAGAGGCCGCGCGTCGTGGCGTGTTCGAGATGGCCGAGTCGGGCTCGGTGTTCCTCGACGAGGTCGGCGCCATGGCGCCACATCTCCAGGCCAAGCTGCTGGGCGTGCTCGAAGACCGGGTCCTCCGGAGGCTGGGGGGTGAGACCACCCGCCGGGTCAAAGCTCGGCTCCTGGCCGCGACCAACCTCGACGTCGAGTCAGCGGTCGCCGCTGGCGCCTTCCGGAGTGATCTCTTCTACCGACTCAACGTGGTTCGGATCGACATCCCACCGCTCAGGCAGCGAGTCGACGACCTCGGCCCGCTCTGCCGGCACCTGGTCCACTCCATCGCGAACCTCGAGCTCGAGCTCCCGCCGGCAGAGCTCGACCGACTGGCAGCCTACGACTGGCCCGGGAACGTCCGGGAGCTGCGGAACGTCCTCGAACGATCTCTGCTGATCCACTCCCCCGACCGTCTGCGGCCATCCTCCCTGATTCGCGAGACCTCCGGTCCACGACCTGCGGCGCCTGCAGCCACGGAGGCGCCCACTCACCTGACCCTGGAGGAGGTCGAGAGGCGCACGATCGCCGAGACCCTCGGGCGCCACCGCGGCAACCTGACGAGGACCGCCGAGGCTCTCGGCATCGCGCTCTCGACGCTGAAGAGGAAGGTCAAGGCACACGGCCTCCGACCGTCGTCTCTGGGTGGCGCGAGCTGACCCGCTGCAATCTGTTCTGAACCACTCAGATTGACCCATTGGAACTCCTCCGTCCTCGGACCGAGAAGCCATCTCTCGGCGCCGGGTTCACTTCGACCGATCATGGCCGGCTGGCACGGGCCGTGCTCGTCCATCGGGTGTGGCGAGGCTCTCGTGAACCCGAAGTCGCTCCCTATCGTCGTCCTGGTGGACGATGACCATGCCTTTCTGCTGAGCCTGGCCGCCGGTCTCGACGTTCTCACCGAGGAGGTCGAGTTCCGGGTCGCGACCGGAGGTCGACAGGCAGCGGCACTGCTCCGGGATCGGCCGGTGGCGGTCCTCGTAACCGACCTGAACATGCCGGAGATGGACGGCTGGGCTGTCCTCGAGATCGCGCTGACGGCTCGCCCGCAACCCGCGGCGATCGTCATCACGGCAGACTTCTCGACCGACACCGGCGAACGTCTCGCCCGCTTCCAGCCGGTGGCGGTCATCGAGAAGCCCGTCGACCTTCACCAGCTGATCATGCTGATCCGCAGTGCACTGCGAGGCCCGGTCGCCCCTGACGGCTGCGAGGACAGCGACGCCGAGCAGCCCCGCACGAGGTGCGTGACCCGTCGCATCTCGGCGGCGCTCGAGCGGTGTGTGTCGCAGCTCGAGCACGTGCTTCGGAACGCCAGACATCCGGCGTCCGCATCTGCAGCGTCGCCCGCCGGGGCGACGATCGGACCAAGGAGACACCAATGGTGAGCACTCGCCGGAAGAGCGTCATCCCACCCGCCCAGGTCGAGGGCCTTCGAGGCACCCTCGCCATGACCAACGTCTTCGACCTCTTCCAGTTCCTCAACTCGAGCCGAAAGACCGGGCAGCTTCTGGTCGACGCCGACTCCGAGCAGCTCGAGGGCCGGGCGTACTTCTCCACCGGAGCGCTGGTCCACGTCACGGCCGGCACGGCGTCCGGCATCGACGCCCTGGTCACGATGTGCGGCTGGGAGCAGGGAACCTTCGCTTTCTACGACGACGTCCTGTCACCGCAGGTGACGATCAACATGCCGATGCAGCACGCGCTGATGGAGGCCGTGCGCATCCACGACGAACGTCGACGCGCCGAGCAGTCGAGCGGTCGACCAGAGCAAGGAGGAGAGACCATGAATCGTGCGCGAAGCTCCACCGACGTCCTCGAGGACTTCCTCAAGGTTCCGGGCGTCCTGTCCGCCGTCGTCATCGGCCGCGACGGCTTCCTCATCGAGTCGGCCGGCGCTTCCTCGGCGGTGATCGTCGAGACCCTCGGCGCCGCCCTCGCACACGCGGTCAACGGCGTCGAGGAGATGGGCAACGAGCTCCAGGTCAACAAGTTCCAGGACCTCTTCGTGGAGTACGGACGGGCCGTGATCATGTGCCGCCCGGTCGGAGACGCGGTCATCGCGGTCGTCGCGCCGGACGCGTCGAAGCTGGGCATCATCCGCCACAAGGTCAAGCCGCTCGTCGAAGAGCTCGCTGCCCACTTCTGATGGCAAGGAGGTCAGAGATGCAACTCGAGCTCAAACACACCTTCGACGAGTCCACCTTCCGCCATTCCTTGAACGGTCACGAGTTCGTTCTCCACTGCCACCACTACATGACGCTCGCGACCAAGATGGCCGAGGACTTCGCCGACCTCGGTGGGCCGAAAATCCTGCGCGAGGTCGCAGAGGACACCATCCGGCCGGTCCTCGACAGCTACTTCCGCGACCACTCCGTCAGTGCCCCCGCTGACCGCCTCGACATTGCCGGGCAGTACTTCACCGCCATGGGACTGGGTCTCATGGACATCAAGGGCGACGCCAGCGGCGGCGAGGTCAAGCTCCCCCACAGCCACGTCGACGAGGGGTGGCTGAAGAAATTCGGCGCCCATGATGCGCCGGTCAACCACTTCACCTGCGGCTTCGCCGCGGCGGTGTTCGCCGCCGCCTTCGACAAGCCGGCGCGGGCCTACCAGGTCGTCGAGAAGGCGTCCCTGGTGATGGGGGCCCCGGCTACCGTTCTCGCCGTGACGGCGAGCTGACAGGGGGTGAAGCATGACTGTGATGCGTGACCAGGTCGTCAAAAACCTCGTCGAGATCGAGGTCAAGGCGAACGAGGACGGGCTGATGCCCGCCTTCAACGTGCTTGTCAACCAGCTGCCTTCGGCGTTCTGGAACACCCTGGCGGAGCGGTTCATGGCCGTGACGCCGCCCGACCGCAAGGCGGAGATGGAGCGTGCCCTGGTGAACTGCGCCTACGAGTGCGGCTACCACACCGGTTACGGCATCATCACCTCGCCCGAGTTCCAGGCGGTGGTGATGCCCCAGGTGACCGAGGGCGCCAAGGACGTCCTGCGCGGCGCCTATGCGGTGTTCACCGCCTGGGGATGGGCGAAGTCCGGGATCGTCCAGGTCAAGGACGGCGAGCGCATGGTCGTCCGCGCCGTCGACTACTACGAGGCGGACAGCGGCGGCGAGGGCAAACGCGCCTTCATGATCCGTGGTGTCAGCCAGGCGTTCATGGAGCTCGCCTTCGCCGATCCCTACCCGAACGGCATGAACACCTTCCAGTGCGAGCAGACCGCAGGGATCGAGACCGGCGACTCCTACGGCGAGTTCGTCGTGACCCGCATGTAAGGTTCGACTCACTGTCCCTCGCAGGGCCCGGGCAACCGGGCCCTGTTGGAGAGGGACACGATCGACGCCATGAGCTTCGTCTATCTCAACCATGCCGCAACGTCCTTCCCGAAGCCGCCCGAGGTCCTCGATGCGGTGGCTGCGGCGTTGGCCGCGCCGCCCGCCGACCCGGGCCGCGGCGGGCTGGACTCGGACACGGTCGAGATCTGCCGGCGGAGGATCGCCGAGCTGTTCGGGCTGCGCCGCCCGGAAGCCGTGTCGATCCAGCCCTCGGCGACGCACGCACTCAACGCGGCGATCCTCGGGCTGCTCGAAGACGGGGGCCACGCGGTGACCACGCCGCTCGAGCACACCTCGGTGCTCCGCCCGCTGCACCACCTCGCGGCGCATCACGAGGTCGCCTGCGACTTCGTCGAGCCTCGCGCAGACGGCCGCCTCGAGCCCCTCGACATCGCCCGCGCGGTCATCCCGTCGACCCGTCTCGTCGTGGTCTGTCACGCCGCCAACTCGACCGGCGTGGTGCAGCCGGTCGAGGAGATCGCGGACGCCGTCGCCGGCGCCGGCGTTGCCCTGCTCGTCGATGCCTCTCAGACCGCCGGCGTGGTCGGTCTTCGAATGAACGATCTTGCCGGACGGGTTCTGGTCGCCGTCGCCGGTCACAAGAGCCTGTTGGGACCAGCCGGTACCGGCGCACTGCTGCTCGCCGATGACGATCTGCCGCAGACCGTCTTCGGCGGAACCGGGGTTCGCAGCGAGAGTCTGGACCACCCCGCCGAGCTGCCGCTGCGCCACGAGGCAGGCACACCCAACCTGCCGGCCATCGCGGGCCTGAGCGCCGGCCTGGAGGTTGTCCGCGCCCGGGGGATCGACGAAGAGGCGGCGAAACGGAACCGACTGGTGCACCGTCTGCGTCAGCGCCTTGCCGCCATCCCAGAGGTCCGGCTCGCGCCTCTCGCCCGGGACGACGGGCGGGCGGGGGTCGTCGCATTCAACGTGGCGAACTGGCGCTCGGAGGATCTTGCGTTCGCGCTGCACAGCGCCTTCTCCATCGTCACCAGGGGAGGGCTGCACTGCGCGCCACTGGCCCATCGCTTCCTGGGTCTGTTCCCCGAGGGAACGCTCCGCGCCAGCTTCGGCTGGTCGAGCACCGAGGACGATGCGGACGCCCTGGCGGATGCGGTCGCCCGGATCGTGCGAGGGGGCCACCCATGATCCAACAGGTGGCTGAGGTGAAGGAGGTCGAAACCTGCCTGGACAGCTCGAGGATGTGCGAGCTCATCCTGACCGGTCCGGCAGACGTGGCGCTCGTCGAGAGGCTCGGCGCCGTGACACAGCTCCAGTTCTTCCCCCACTTCCCGCGTCCCCTGTTTCGTGGTGATCGCCCCCGGGCCTACGTGGTCCAGGGGGTGATCGGATCCGCGACACTCCGCGTCACGTTGTCGCCAGAGGCTGACCCTTCAGCCCTGGATTCGCTCACACGGTGCATCGAGGGGCACTGCGATGACTGACCTGGCTGCGACGGTTGACAGCCCCATCCTGCCGACAGCGGAGTGCTTCGACTTCGAGCTGCTGCTCGTGCAGGCTGCCGCCGAACGACGCACCGGGCGGATCGTGATCGAACGCGACGGTGGTGAGTTCGGCCAGGTCTTCATTCACGGCGGCCGGGTGGCCTGGGCCACCTGCGTCGACCAGGGCGAGAACCTGGGCACCTTCCTGGCACGGCTCGGCCACCTCCGCGACGAGCAGCTCGCCGAGCTGCGCCAGGAGCACTCGCGACGCAAGGGCGCCTGCAAGCTCGGCGAGCTGCTCGTCGAGAGCGGTGTCATCACACGAACGCGCCTGCGCAGCTGCCTCAAGCTGCACCTTCGGATGGCCATCGCCCGCCTCCTGCAGATCCCGCGCCTGACAGCCGTGCTGGTCGCGGATCCGAGGAGCTCCAACGAGAGCATGAGCTTCCCCCTCTACCAGCTGGTCCCCTCGTGGTGGCAACTGCAGGCGCCGCCGGGCGCCGGCGGCCAGGCCGACGACGCCTGTGCCCAGGCAGCCTGCCTCGGGAGCCTGAACGACGTTCCGGGGTTCCTCGGCGCCCTGGTGCTCGACTCCGACGGCGAGGCCATCGCGCAGTGCGGCTTCACAGGCGCCGCGGCCGACCACGCGCCGAGGGTCGCCTGCTGGATCGGCGCCCTCCTCGGGGATGACGTCGAGCTCCCCGGCGGCGCGGAGTCCGGGTTCGTCGAGGGCGAATGGGGCACCCTGGTCGCGCGCCGTATCGAGGGTGCAGACGGCCTCTCGGTGGCGGTTCTCCTCGGACCCGAAGGCAAGCCGGGAACTGCCCTGCACCGGCTGTCCTCCATCACCCCGGCGCTACTCAGCGCCTTCAGCGAGGCACAGGAAGGAGCGAGCTGAAATGTCCCACAACATCGCGCTGGTGAGCTCGAAAGGCGGCGCCGGGAAGACCACGACAGCCCTGAACCTGGCGGTCGCTCTGGCCGAGCGTGGTCGGCGGACGCTGATCGTCGACCTGGATCCTCAGGGGGCGATCGGGCTCGCTCTCGCCCGCGGCGACGGAGATTGGCCCGGCCTCGCGGAGCATCTCGCGGAGAACCTCCCCGTGGCGGATCTCATCCTCGACACGAAGCTCCCGAGCCTGTCGATCCTCCCCCGCGGCCGCCTTGACGCCTCTGACAACGTTCAGTTCGAGGCTGCGCTGGCTGCGCCTGGTGTGCTCCGAGGTGTGCTCGAAGGCGCATCTGACGCCTTCGACTTCGTGCTCCTCGACACGCCTTCAGGCCTCGGCAGCATCCCACGGTGCGCACTGTCGGTCGCCCGCTTCGCGCTCGTTCCGCTGCAGGCGGAGCCACTCGCCCTCCGTTCGCTGTCCCAGGTTCTTCGCGTGTTGGCCCACGTTCGCAGCGAGGAGAACCCCGAGCTCGAGCTGCTGGGAATCCTGCCCACCATGGTGCAGCTCGACAACGAGACGTCGTTCGGCGTGCTGGGAACGGCCTGGGCGCATCTCTCCGGCGTCCTGGAGACGGTAATCCCACGCTCGGACGCTTTCGGCCGGGCAAGCTCGATCGGTCTTCCGGTGGGCTTCCTGGCAGGTCGGACCCCGCCAGAGGCCCGCCGATTCGAGATACTGGCCGACGAGATCGAAGCGAACATCGCCACCCTGCTCGGAATCGGAGGTACCGATGACAAGGCCCAACGTGAGCTCATTTGACCTCGAGGTCGCAGCGGGCCTTTCGCGCATCCTGCGGGAGCGCCGGCCTACGACCGACCCACTCCCGACCTCGCCCGCGGCACGGTTCAGCCGGCACGCCCCGGTCCAGGCCGCGCCCCCGGCGATCGAACCGGCCGACGGTCAGGATCCCGAGCTCGAGCTGGTCAAACTTGACAGCTGGGAAGTGTTCCTCGCCTGGAGCCTCGAGCTCACCAGGTCCCGTGCAGGTTTCGTCGTCGACTCCCAGGGCTTCGTGATTGCGAGCCGAGGCAACGTACCGAAGGACGGGTTTGACGGCATCGGGGCCGAGCTGTGCTACGCGATGGACCAGCTCGACAAGATCAGTCCCGAGTCCGGCCACCTCAGAGTGCTCGAGCTCGGGTTCACCGGCAGCCGCATCACGGGCATCAAGATCGCGGGTGAGGCACTGGGCCCCCTGGTCATCGGGTTCTTGGGGTCGCGCCCACTCACCGACGAGCTTCGCGACTCCATCGTCCGTCAGCTGGACTTGAACCGGGAACGGATGTCATAGACCGGACTCCTCAGCAGGCGTCCACCGCGGTGTCGGCGGCGGGGCGCGGTCCAGGGTAGCGAGGCCGGCGGCCTGGGAGAGCCAGGCCCTGACCGGCGTCGGGCAGCGGCCCTCCAGAAGCAGGCGGTCCGGCCCGCGGGCCTCGAGCACGAGGCAGGCCGGCGGCGGCTCCTTGAGGTGGAAGGCGGCGTGTGAATCCTCGAGAGCAAGCAGGTGGCCTCGCCCGTGCGCCTCGATCACCAGGCCCGAACTCGGATGGTGAAGGTCGAAGGATGTGAGGACTCGGACAGCGGGTCCCGGCAGGCGCTCCCGCCGCTCCAGCGTCAGCGCCTCGCCGAGGCCGTGGCGCAGGATGTACGCCCCGCGGATGTTGTCGGGCACCGCTGCGATCAGCAGCTCGTGCTCGCCCGCGACCTCGGCGGCGGCCGCCACCACGGCACGCGCCAGCTCGCCGGCGTGCTGCCAGGCGCCGTTCGCCCACCACAGCAATGCCGCGCCGACGACAAGCGCGCCGCAGGACGCCATGCGCCAAGCCCGGGCGGTTCTCGCCAGAGAGGTCAGCACCGCCGCCATCCCGACCGCTGCGAACGCCGAGGGCAGGTAGAGGAAGCGGTCGCTCTCGGTGGTCAGAAGGCGGGTCGGCAGGTGCAGCACCGGCAGCAGGGCGAGGCCCGCCGAGACGGCCGCCACCGCCACGACGGGTCGCACGTCGGGGCGACGGCGCAGACCGAGCCACATGGCCACGCCCAAGACCGCCAGGGGGATGACCGTCAGCAGGGCCACGAGCCACGGCTCGTCGCGCACCGGCCAGTGGGTCGCCGCCAGCCGGGCCGGCCACTCGGCCCCCGCCAGCTTGACCAGGTGCACCGCCGCCAGCCGGGCCGACCGCGCCGCCTCCGGGGCCGCCGACAGCGGCCCCCGCCACGGGTGGTCGAGGACGAGCAACCGCACCGCGAGGTAGACCACGGTGAGGGCCAGATGAGGCCATGCGGTCCGCACCGCGACCAGGAGGCCATCGAGGCCGGTCGGCCCCTCCGGCCGGCGACCCGGGCGGAGCACGACCAGCAGCGCCGGCGTCACGATCGCCGACTCCTTGCTCGCCAGGGCCAGGCCGTAGGCCGCCGCGGAGAGCGCCGCCAGCCAGAGTCGAGGCCGGTCGAGATGGGCCGCCCACGTCAGCAGCGCGAGGAGGACGAAGAGCGCGGCGTAGAGGTCGGTGCGGCCCGAGATCCAGGTCACCGACTCGGCGTGGCAGGGCGCCACCAGGAAGAGCCCCCCCGCCAGCCAGCCGATGCGGCGGGGGGGGTCGCCACCCGCCGCCGCCCCGCCGACCCGGCGCGCGAGGCTCGCCGCGAGTAACCCGACCAGCACTCCGTTGAGCGCGTGGACGAGCACGTTGTGCAGGTGGAACGGCACGGGGCTCGGGCCCCACACCGCGAGGTCGAGGGCCAGGGACAGGGACACCAGGGGCCGCAGGAACTCGCCCCCCCCCGACCACAGGCCGAAGGGGCCCGCTGCCAGAATCCTCGCGACGTGGACGAAGTCGTCGGACAGGAAGCCGACGCCCAGCGCCCGCGCGTACACGGCGAGGGCCACCGGGACCGCCACAGCCAGACCGAGCGCCGGACCGAGCCGGTACCGCTGATCCACGAGCCATGGTAACCGCGACCGCGGGCGGTCTGCGGCGGCCGCCCGGGTCGCTGGGGGTCGGCTGATCGCGCTACCTCAGGGAGGCGGACGAGCCGGGCATCTCCTGCCACGGCTCGGCCCGACCGCCGATCTGGGTGGCGAGGAACTCCTCGGTCCGGCCGTAGAAGTCGAGCCGGTTCTCGGGCCTGGCGAAACCGTGGCCCTCGTCGGTGTAGACGACGTAGGTGACGGCGAGCTCTTTGGCGCGCATCGCCTCGACCATCTGGTCGGACTCGCGAATGTTGACCCGCGGGTCATTGGCGCCCTGGGCGATGATCAGCGGCACCGTCACCTTGTCGGCGTGGAACAGGGGCGAGATCCGGCGGTTGAGCTCGTCGTCGTTCTCGACGTCGCCGACTCGCAGCACCAGGTTCTTCTTGAACGGCGCCCAGTAGGGCGGAATCGACTCGAACAGGGTCCGGATGTTCGACGGCCCGACGATGTCGACGCCGCAGGCATAGAGCTCTGGGGTGTAGACCAGGCCGGCCAGGGTGGCGTAGCCGCCGTAGGAGCCGCCGAAGATGCAGACCTTCTCCGGGTCGGCGAGTCCCTTCTCGACCGCCCACTTCACGGCGTCGGTGAGGTCGTGCTGCATGGCGCCCACGCCCCACTCACCGTTGCCGGCATTCAGGAACTTCTTGCCGAACCCTGTGGAACCCCTGAAGTTGACCTGCAGGGTGGCGTAGCCGCGGTTGGCGAACCACTGCGCCTCGGGATCGTAGCCCCAGCTGTCGCGCGCCCAGGGCCCGCCGTGCACGTTGAGCACCAGCGGCAGTGCCTTCGGCTCGACGCCCACCGGCAGGGTCAGGTAGCTCACCAGCTCGAAGCCGTCGCGAGCGGTGATCACCACCGGCTGCATCGGCGCCAGGGTGTAGGACGCCAGCTCCGGCTGGTTGTGGAAGAGGAAGGTCGCGGCCCGACTCTCCCGGTCGTAGGCGTACCAGCTCACCGGGCCGTCGTCGGTCTGGAAGGTGACGATCCAGTGGCGGTCGGCCCGGTCGCGGCCGGACAGGTAGAACTCGCCGCGCTGCAGCTCGGCGATCGCCGCGAAGTCGGCCCGGATCGAGTCGTCGAGCACCGTCCACTCGTTCTTCAGGTAGTTGAAGGCCACCGCCTGCACCACCCGGGTGTCGGGATTGATGATCGCCTGGCCGAGGTCGGCCTTGGGGTTGACCGCGATCACCCGCTTCTCCTCGCCGGTCGCCGCGTCCACCAGCACCAGCCGGGTGGTGTCGGCGCCGATCGAGGTCTCGACATACAGACCGGCGCCGTCGGCGGTGAAGGCGAGGGCGCCGCCGTTCTCGCCGAAGGGCCAGGTCATCAGCTCGCGCCAGGGCGCCTCAAGGGAGTCGCGCACCCTGAGGATGGTCGAGGCGTCGGCCGGGTTCTGGGCGATCGCGCCGCGGATCCGGAAGCCGGCGTCGGTGATCCAGGCCAGGACGTCGCCCGGGTTGACGGTGTCGGGCACCACCGCCCCGGTGGTCAGGTCGACGCGGTACATGTCGAACACCCTTCGGTCGCGCAGGTTCATGCCGACGAGCATCTCGTTGGGGTGCTTGCGGTCGAGCATGATCCCCTGGGCGCGGATGCCCTGAAACGGCGTCAGGTCGCGGACCACCCCGGTCTCGAGGTCGGCCGAGTAGACGTGCCAGTTCTCGTCGCCGCCGACGTCCTGCAGGTAGAGGATGTGGCGGGCGTCCTCGGCCCAGAAGTGGATGCGGATGCCGCGATGGGTGTCGTTGGTCACCTGGGCGTCGTCCTCCTGGCCGATGGTGCGCACCCAGACGTTGAGCACGCCCTTGTCGGACGGCGCGAGATAGGACAGCCGGGTGCCGTCGGGCGAGATCTGGGGCGACGACTTCACCGGGTTGCCGAGCAGGACCTCCCGCGGAATGAGCGGCGGCAGCTCGGCGTACACCGTCGCCACCGCCAGCAGCTGCAGGACCACCAGGACACCCAGGAACACCGTGTTGCGGACGCGCATGGTCACTCTCCTTCGCAGGGGATACGCCCGGAACCCGGGCGTGGTTTCCGGTGAGTGTCGCAGAACCCGCAAGAGCCGGCAACCGGAGGCCTCATCCGGTCCCCGCCCCTGCTCCCACCCCTGACGCTGCCCCTGGCTTCGGGCGGAGGCTCTTGCACCCGGCGTCGGCATCCGGCCCGTGCTAGGCTGAGCCGGAGGCCCCATCCGAGGCAGGCCCGTTGCGGAGGACACCGTGAGCCCGATCGTCACTCCCGAAAGCGGCGGCGTCGACCGGCGGCACGAGCTGCTGCCGGAGGCGCTCTGGCCGGTGTTCGGCGACGACTTCGTCGCCGCCTGCGACCTCCACGAGGAGCACGTGGTGCGGCTCGCCTCGGCGGTCCTGGCGGAGAGCGGGCTCGCCGGCGCCCTGTGCGAGCCGGTCACCGTAGGCGAGCTGGCGGCGAGGACCGGGCTCGTGCCCGAACGAGCCGCCGGCACACTGGACTGGCTGCTGCGGCTGCTGGCCGGGCACGGACGCCTCCGCCGGGAGGGATCGGGCGCGGCGGCCCGCTTCAGTGTCGACGGCTCGGCGCCGGCAACCGACGCCGCCTCCCTCGAGGAGGCGCAGCGCGAGCTCGACCCGGCTTCGCTGCCCACCTACCGGGTCTTCGCGGCCGCCGCCGCGGCCTACCCGGCCTTTCTACGCGGCGAGACTACCGGCGAGGCCGCTCTCTTCGCCCCCGACCGCCTCGGGCTGTGGACCGACTACTTCTGCAACACAAATCCGCTGTACGGCGTCAACAATACCGTCGCCGCCGAGGCGGTGCTCGAGCTGGTCTCCGCCGGCCCCGGCGACGTGCTCGAGCTGGGCGGCGGCCTGGGCAGCGCCGCCGAGGCCCTGCTCGAGCGGCTCGGCATTCGGCGGGCGCCGACGAGCTACCGGTTCACCGAGCTGGCGCCCTTCTTCCTCAACCGCGCCCGGCGTGCCCTCTCCGGCCGCTTCCCCGGCCTCCTGAGCTTCGCCGTCCTCGACATGGACCGCCCCTTCGCCGAGCAGGGCGTGGCGCCCGCGAGCCGCGACCTGGTGTTCGCCGTCAACACCGTGCACGTCGCCCGCGACCTCGGCTTCACCCTGGCGGAGATCCGCCGGACCCTGCGGCCGGGCGGCCGGCTCGTCTTCGGTGAGTGCCTTCGCCCCTTCGACGGACGGGCAGTGCACACCGAGCTGGTCTTTCAGCTCCTGGAGAGCTTCCGCTCGCCGGTGCTCGACCCGCCGCTACGGCCCAACGGAGGCTTCCTGACCCCGGAGCAGTGGCTCGGCCTGCTCGACCGCGCCGGCTTCGTCGAGCTCGAGCTCTACCCCGACCTGCGCCGGATCCGCAACGTCTACCCGTCCTTCGTGGTCGGCGCCCTCGCCGGCCGGCGGCCGCGGTGAGCGAGGGACCGCTGCGCCAAAGGGTCGAGGTCCGGCACGACTGGCCAGCCTTCCGAGGCCACTTCGACGGCCGCCCCATCCTGCCCGGGATCGCCCATCTCGCCCTGATCCGGCAGGTGCTCTGTGACGACGGCGACGCCGCCGCCGAGATCACGGCCGTGACCCAGATTCGCTTTCGCCAGGTGGTCGAGCCCGGCGACACCCTCGAGCTCGTCGCCGACCGACGGCCGGCCGGCGAGGTCTTCTTCGAGCTCTTCCGGGAAGGACGGGTGGCCAGCCGGGGG
>CAZKKP010000011.1:0-7540 GCA_964553295.1 uncultured Thermoanaerobaculia bacterium
TCCTCTGTGCCTCTGTGCCTCTGTGCCTCTGTGGTTCATCTACTGCGTACGGTTGCGGGCATGCCCACGCTGGGTCTCTGAGGCTCGAATCCGAGGACATTTCGCATCGCGCGGCGGTTTCCCCACGGCGCCGGACGAGTTTGCCGCGGCTCGGCAAATTCCTCTTGATTTCACGCCGCGCTTCGGAGAGAATGAATGAGTGTTCATTCAGAAACACCTCGATTCCCTCGACCAAGAAGGAGGTCCGACGTGGCGTACAAGGTCGACCTGCGTGATGTGAAGTTCCAGCTCTTCGAGTGGCTTCCGACCGCGAAGCTGCTGGAATCCGAGAGGTATGCAGACTGGGACGTGGACAACGTCGGGATGGTCGTCGAGGAGGCCCTGAAGATCGCCCAGGAGCAGATGGCCGCCTGCAACGTCGACGGCGATCGGATCGGCTCCCAGTGGAAGGACGGCGTGGTCACCATGCCGGACTCCTTCAAGCCGGTCTTCGACACCATCGCCGAGGGCGGCTGGATCGGCCTCCTCGCCGGCTCCGACTACGGCGGCATGGGGCTGCCCGAGGTGGTCGGCACGGTGGTCAACGAGTTCTTCTCCGGCGCCAACGTGTCGTTGTCCCTGACCCTGATGCTGACCCGCGGCGCCGGCGCGATGATCGAGCACTTCGGCGAGGACCAGTACAAGGCGATGTTCGTCGAGAAGCTCTACGCCGGCCAGTGGGGCGGCACGATGTGCCTCACCGAGGCCCAGGCCGGGTCCGACGTCGGCGCCTCGAAGACCAAGGCGACGCCCAACGGCGACGGCACCTATCAGATCATCGGCGAGAAGATCTTCATCACCTCCGGCGACCAGAACCTCACCGAGAACATCATCCACCTCGTGCTCGCCCGCACTCCCGGCGCGCCGGTCGGCACCAAGGGCCTGTCGCTGTTCATCGTGCCCAAGATCTGGGTCAACGAGGACGGCTCCCTCGGCGAGCCCAACGACGTCTACTGCAACAACATCGAGCACAAGATGGGGATCCACGGGTCGCCCACCTGCACCCTCGTGTTCGGCGGCAACGACGGCTGCCGCGGCTATCTCCTCGGCGAGGAGAACGAGGGCATGAAGCTGATGTTCCACATGATGAACGCGGCTCGGATCGAGGTCGGACTGCAGGGCTGCGCCGCAGCAGGCGCCGCCCACCAGCAGGCGCTTGCCTACGCACACGAGCGGCTGCAGAGCCGGCACTGGAAGGAGATGCGCAACCCGGAGGCGCCGCAGGTGGCGATCGTCGAGCACCCGGACGTGCGCCGCATGCTGCTGTCGTCGCAGGCCTACACCGAGGCGATGCGGGCGATCCTGCTGCAGACCTCCTACTACCTCGACATGCACCACCTCACCGAGGGCGAGGAGTCCGAGCGCTACAAGAACTTCGTCGAGGTGCTGACGCCGATCTGCAAGGCCTGGTGCTCCGAGTGGGGCGTCCAGGTCACCCACTGGTGTCTGCAGGTCCACGGCGGCTACGGCTACACCGCCGAGTACCCGGCCGAGCAGTACATGCGCGACGCCGAGATCGCCTGCATCTACGAGGGCACCAACGGCATCCAGGCCCTCGACTTCGTCGCCCGCAAGCTGCCCATGAACAACGGCCAGCCGATCAAGGAGCTGCTCGGCATGGCCGAGAAGACCTTCAACCGCGCCAAGGACGACCCGGAGCTGATGGAGCCGGCGTGGTTGCTCGCCGCCGGTCTGAAGCAGATCGAGACCATCTCCAAGGAGTTCCTCAAGCGGCCGGACGCGATCCAGCTGGTGCTCATCAACTCGGTGCCGCTGCTCGACATGGTCGGCACCTGCATCGGCGCCCACCTGCTCCTCGACCAGGCCCTGCTCGCCAAGGGCAAGCTGGCGGGGATCCTCGCCGAGCACGGCGTCGGCGGCGACGACAAGAAGGCCTACAAGACCTTCCTCGAGAGCAACGCCGAAGCCGCCTTCTACCACAACAAGGTGCAGACCGCAATCCACTTCGCCTATCGCGCCCTGCCCACCGTCCCGGCCAAGGGCGCCGCCATCCGCTCCGGCGAGAAGGCGGCCCTGTACGCGATCATGTAGAGCGCGGTCCGACGCTGCCAACGCTGTCGACTCTCGGCCCCCGGGTCCTCCCGGGGGCCGAGTTCTTGTGTCTTCGGGCTCGACCCTGTGCCCGGGATCATTGGACAGGCAGTGGGCGACGGTCTGTCAGGGGGTATGCTCAGGTCGATGAGACTGGCATTCCTGCCACTTGTGGTCGGATCGCCGTCCTGCCTCAGCGGTCAGCGGTCGGTCGATCGACCGCCTCGAACCATCGATAGAGTTCGCCGAACCCATCTTCGCAGCTGAGCACGAGATAGGGGTGCGTGGCGGCGAGGAAGCTCCACTCGGAGCAGTCGGACACGTCGACCGGCGCGGCAGTGACGGTCAGGCTCTCGGGATCGATCGCGACCACCGTAGTCCTGAGGAAATGGCGGGCCCGTGCCACGATCCGTGATCCGAACGGTCGAAGATCCGAAAGGCCGGGCGGGCAGCCCGATGACGCCGCGATCGTCGGCGCCGAGGGTGAGGAGAGGTCCAGCCGCAGCAGCAGCTCGGTGTCACGCCCGGCAGCCAGCAGCACGAGGTCGTCGCCGGCCGCCACCATCTCGAGAATCTTCGCGTCCAGGTCGATGGAGGCCACCTCGACCGGACGACCCGGGAGGCGCCCGTCGACGATGTGGAGTCGCCAGCTGGAGGGATACCACCACAGATCCGGGTCGCAGAACCACCCGACCTGCGCCGCCACCAGGCTGCCGGCGAGCGCCAGGTTCGTGGTGGTGCCGTAAGCCGAGGTCGGGGGGCTGTGAGCCGACCGGCATTCGGCGGGAGGCGCGAGCTCGACGGACCCGAGCAGACTCGGCGCCTCCGGGATGGACAGGTCCACCGCCACGATCTCGGTGAATCCCCGGCGACCCCAGGCGACACCGTTCTGGACGAGATGAGGAGAGGACATGAACGTGCCGGCCCAGGCCGCGACGGCCAGCGAGCCGTCGCCTTCCAGCGTGAAGACGGCCGTGCTTCCGCCCGACCCTCCGACGACCCCGACGCCGCCGTGCTGGCTGAGGTCGGTAGCAGGTGAGAACGGGAGCTCAACCGTCCCGAGCTCGGCCAAGAATCCCGTAGCGGAGGGGGCCATGCTGACGAGCGCGGCGTCCCGCGCGGCCATGACGACGCCCGTGGGGCCCAGCCAGCGACGACGCACCCATGAGGGGGACGGGTTGGACAGGTGGTCGAGCTGGATCGGCTCGAGGCCGGGGGTCACCGCAAGAGACGCGACCGCGTCCCCGAGCGCCACGACGAGGTGGTGGTTTGCCGACGCGAGGTCGCGCACTTCCCGCTCGAGGCTCTCGTAGCGGATCCACGATGGGGTCCCGGGGACCTCGAGGTCGAGGAACGCGAGAACGGGGGTAGCCGAGTAGGCCGCCCGGTCGTCGACCAGTACCGTGTCGCCGTCCGCCCCGAGAGACTCGGTACGACCCACCACCCGGGGTGACGCCGGATCGCTCAGCGAGACAACCTCCGTCGCCCAGGGAAAGACCACGACCGCGAGAGAGGACCCGACGGCGACCGACCGGGGGCCTTCATCGGAGGGCAGCGAGCTCCTCTCCGTCGGGTGTGACGGGTCGCTGACGTCGAGCAGCACGAAGCCGCGACTGCTGGCAAGGCCGAGGCCGGCCTCGCCGAGGGAGAGGTCCTCCACGCTTCCCCTCGCCCATCCGCTGCTGCGCCGCGGAGCGTCCGGGCGGCTGACATCCCATGTCTCGACACCACGGTAGCTCGATGCGTAGACGACGCCCCGTGCTCCGACGAGGTCGGTGAACCTCATGCCGCTGGGAAGGACCGGTTCTCGGCGTGCCACACGGGGTCTGTCGAGTCGGGACAGGTCGAGGAAGAAGAGCACCGGGCCGGCAGCGACCACCGCGGCGTCGTCCAGACACACGAGGTGCTCGACGAAGCCGTTGAGGACGATCGAGCCGGCAGGCTCGATGCTGCCGTCCACGCCCAGACGACCGGTCATCAGACGTCGCCCCTCGGACCAGAGAACGGTGCCCCCGTGCACTGCCACGGCGGCGCTCGGCCCGGCCGGATCCGTGGCGACTCGCCGCAATCCGGAGGTGCTCACGGCGCCGGCAGAAGCGCTCGTCGCGAGCGCAAGGACGATGGAGAGAGCTGCTTTCATGATTTACAAGAATAAGATCGCTGCCATCGCTCGTCAACAGCGTTTCGCCAGACGGGTCGTCAGACCCGTGCTGCGCACGCACGAGCCTGGCCGCCGGGCGGACCCGGGAAGCGAGAGCCGACCGCCACCGGAATCTGGGCTGCTTGCCCAGGAAGAGCAACGGCGCGGGCCGGAGCCCGCGCCGTCCTGATTTGACGGTACGTCCCGAGCCGGGGCTCAGGCCACCGTCACCTCCTTGCACAGATAGACGTCCTGGATCGCATTGAGCAGCTTGGCGCCCTCGGCCATCGGCCGCTGGAAGGCCTTGCGGCCGGAGATCAGGCCCATGCCGCCGGCCCGCTTGTTGACGACCGCGGTCTGCACCGCCTGCTCGAGGTCGCCGGCGCCGGCCGCAGCGCCACCCGAGTTGATCAGGCCGGCGCGGCCCATGTAGCAGTTGACCACCTGCCAGCGGGTCCACTCGATGGGATGGTCGGGCACCAGGGTGCTGTAGACCAGCTTGTGGGTCTTGCCGAAGGACAGGGCGGGGTAGCCGCCGTTGTTCTCGGGCAGCTTCTGCTTGATGATGTCGGCCTCGATGGTCACCCCGAGGTGGTTGGCCTGGCCGGTGAGGTCGGCGGCGACGTGATAGTCGATGCCGTCCTTCTTGAAGGCCGAGTTGCGCAGGTAGCACCACAGCACGGTGAACATCCCCAGCTCGTGGGCCTGGGAGAACGCGTCGGAGATCTCCATGATCTGCCGCCGACAGTCCTCGGAGCCGAAGTAGACGGTCGCGCCGATGCCGGCCGCGCCAAGGTTCCACGCCTGCTCGACGGAAGCGAACAGGGTCTGGTCGTAGACGTTGGGGTAGGTCAGGATCTCGTTGTGGTTGATCTTGACGATGAACGGGATGCGGTGAGCGTAGCGACGCGACACCGCGCCGAGCACCCCGAGGGTCGAGGCGACACCGTTGCATCCGCCCTCGAGAGCCAGCTCGACGATCCTCGCCGGGTCGAAGTAGATCGGGTTGGGCGCGAACGAGGCGGCGCCCGAGTGCTCGATGCCCTGGTCGACCGGCAGGATCGACAGGTAGCCGGTGCCGCCGAGGCGGCCGTGGTCGAACATCGACTGCAGTGCCCGCATCACCTGCGGCGGGCGGTCGGTCACGGCCACCACCCGGTCGACGAAGTCGGGCCCGGGCAGGTGAAGCTGGTCCTTGCTGATGCCACTCGCGGCGTAGTCGAGCAGCGACACATGCTCTCCGAGCTGTTGGCGGATGGTCTCGATCATCGCATGCCTCCAGTGTGCACCGGACATTGTACGCCAGCGCTCGAACCCGTGCCATGGCGGACCACGAAGGCGACCGCCAGGATCGACCCCTTGACGACGGTGGTCAGCGAGATCGCGAGCCACACCGCCTCGACTCCCCAGCCCGCGGCCACCAGGGCCGCCGCGATCGGCACCCGCGCTGCGGTGACCGCGACCACGAGGGTCGCCGGCACCGCCGTCCAGTGGGCGCCGGCGAAGGCCCCGAGCAGCACCACCTCCGCCGCCATGAAGACCTGGCTGAGCCCGACCAACAGGGCATAGGTCGAGCCCGCGGCGACGACCCCGGCGTCGCTGTTGAAGACCCGCACCGCCGCCTCCGGGAAGGCGACCAGCAGCACCGTCACCCCGGCGACTGGCAGCACCGTCAGGAAGAGCGCCCGCCAGGCGGCGCGGGCAGCGCGGTCCGGCGCACCGGCGCCGAGGTTCTGTGCCACCAGGGTGGTCGTGGCCGCACCCATCCCGGCACAGACGAAGTAGTTGAAGACCTCGAGCTTGTGACCGATTCCCAGGGCCGCGACGGCGGCCGTCCCGAAGCCCGTGGTGACCCTCGTCAGCACGATGTAGATGAGCGAGAACAACGCCCCCTCGAGACCGAGGGGAAGCCCGGTGCGGAGCGCCCGCCAGCTCTCCCCTGGAGGCCTGAGGAGCGCGCCGAGCCGCGGTCGCAGCCCGAGCCGCGCGAGACGCCGCCACCCCCAGAGGCACCCTGCCAGCCAGGCCGCGACGGTGGCCAGCGCCGCGCCCTTCACACCCAGCCCCGGGAGGGGCCCGAGACCGAAGATCAGCACCGGGTCGACGACGAGGTTGACCGCCGCGGCGACCCCGAGCAGGGCGAGCGGCGTCCGGGCGTCGCCTGCCGCCCGGAAGGCCGCCGCGATCCACACGAAGAGGAAGTAGGCCGGCATCCCGACGAGGATGATGCGGAGATACGCCGACCCGGCCGTGGTGACCTCGTCGGAGGTTCCCATGAAGGCGAAGACCGGGGACACCGCCGCCAGCCCGCCGGCCGAGACCACCAGCGAGCCCCAGGCCGCCAGCACCAGGCCCGCCGCTGCGCCTCGCCGGGCCCGCTCCGGGTCGCCCTCACCCACCGCCTGGGCGAGCACCGCACCGGCGCCGCTCGCCAGCCCGTCACCCAGGGTCTGGGCGAGCCACATCATGAAGCCGGCGGTGGAGGCGGCCGCCAGCGCCACCGGGCCGACCCGACCGAGCCAGAAGGTGTCGACCACGAGAAATCCCGCCTGGAGCAGCGCCGCCATCGCCGCCGGCGCGCCCAGATGGAGCAACGCCCGGTCGATCGACCCGGTCGTCATCAGCTCCCGGTGGCGCAGAACCTCGTGCGACATGCGCCGCCGAGGATACAGGCGATGCGCCGTCAGCCGTACCTTGTGCGCGCGCAATTCGGCTTTGCTCAGCTGTCAGCTGTCAGCTGTCAGCAGCCCACCCGCGTTGCCTCGGGGGACATCGGGGCAGTAACAGCTGGGGCGGTCGAGAGACGCCGCGCGGTGGGGAGCTGTTACTGAGGAGCTCACCCGTCCTGACTCCCCTACCCCGGCACGGGGTGGGAGGGGGAAGCTGACAGCTGAAAGCTGAAAGCTCCCCTACAGCGTCGTCGGCTCGAGAACCTCGGACGTCTCGGTGAAGTGGATGCCGAGCCGCTCGAGCTCGGCCAGAGCCGGCTCGTAGAACTCGGGCATCACCGGTACCACGACCCCGGGCTGACTGAAGCGGCCCTCGAGGATGAAGCGCACGCCGATCGCCGCCGGCAAGCCGACGGTGCGGTTCATCGACGAGTCGCCGCCGGGAATGCCGAAGTCGATCATGGTCGAGGTGATGCGCTCGGTGCGGCCGGGGTACACGGCGATGAAGGTGTGCTGCAGCACGAGCATGTCGCGCTCGCCGGGAGCGTAGGACATCTTCCGGAGCATGTGGGCGGTGAGAATGTCGACCGGGGCCCTGGGCCCGGGCAGAGGCTCCGTGGAGAAGAGCCCGAGCCACTCC